>DASZKQ010000123.1:0-8109 GCA_035552835.1 Mycobacterium sp.
GTCTGATGACACCGTCCATCGTCACCATCATGACCTCGGTGAGACCGTAGCCGTCGACGACATGCACGCTCAGACACGACTCGATGAAAGCCTTCATCTCGGCAGCCAGCGGTGCGGTGCCCACGAAGCTGGTGAGCACCCTGCCGCCGAGCACCTGCTCGCGTAGTTCCGACTTGGCCTGCGCATCAGCGACGAGGGGTTCGATTGCGTCGGCCAGCCGACGGTCAACCCCGGTTTGGTAGCGCTGGAACAACATTTCGACCACCCGTGGCACCAGCCCCATCTCGGTGGGCCGCACCAGATTCCAGTCATCGAACAGCGTGGATAAATCGCTTTCTGGCACAAAGAAACTCGTGCCGCCGGCCTGGAACGACGTTGCCAGCGGGATCCGTCCGCCAAGGTGGTTCAGTGGCATGAAGTTGACGTTGACCACCGGCGCCTCGGTCGTCGGCATCACATCGGCGGTCCAAACCCGGGACACCATGTCCTCGGTGTACATCGCCCCCTTGGGCAGCCCGGTGCTTCCCGACGTGTACATGATCATGGCCAGTCGCTGGTCGTCGCCGTCGAGATACGCGGGTTCGGGCGGCAATGCTCGGCCGCGGGCGATGACGTCGCCGAGCGTCTCGACGACCGCCGGGATACCTACGCCCTCCAGTCGCGCCCTTGTCTGCTCCAGGCTCTCGCGTTGGTCATCGATCTCCGGCTGATAATCGAAGACGACGATGCGCCGCACCGACTGACTGCCTAGTGCAGCCTCGATGGCAAGATCCAGATACGCCGCACTGACCGCCAACACCCGCGGCTCGACCTCATCGATGATCGGCCGCAGCCGCGAAACCGGAGCGTTGTGCTGCAATGGCACTGCGACTAAGCCCAGGTATCCGCACACCAGGTCGATGGTCAGATAGTCGGGGCTGGCAAAGCCTACGGTCGCGACGAAATCCCCGGGCGCCACTGGGTAATCCGGATCGTGTCGCCAGGTCGCCGCTGCCGCACGCACATTGGCCCAAAGATCGCGGTAAGTGATGGTCTCGAATCGCGGCAACAGCTGGCTGGTGGTGCGGCCGGTTGTCGGATCGGTTGTCAGTGTGCGTGCTCGCCACCCGAGTGCCGGACGGTCGGCATAACCTTTCGCGTAGGTTTCCAGCACCTGCGGTAACCGAAGACCCGGGCGCCGGGCAGCGTCGACGACTTCGGGCTTGGGCATCGCCGCGCGGATCTGCTCATCGTCGGCGCTAAGCCCTCCGATGCGTTCCTCGAGACTGCCTCCCGGCGCCGGGCTGGTGTCGTTCTCGAGTCGCGCATCGTCGGTCATACTGCACCTTTCGTCGAAGCCGTCCTAGGCGCAACCTCAACGGCTCGTCCGAGTCTTCCAGGTGCGGGTGTGACCGTCGCCACAGCCGTGTCACGTGAGATGAGGCGCACGCCGCGCCGGCTACTCCACCACGTTGATCGGATCACCGATGTGGACGGTGTTGAAGTACCACTCGGCGTTATCCGGGCTGAGGTTGATGCAGCCGTGGCTGACGTTCGCATACCCCTGCGAATCCACCGACCAGGGAGCCGAATGCACGTAGACACCGCTCCAGGTGACGCGAACCGCGTACGAGGCGGTGATCAGGTACCCCTCCGACGAACTCAGCGGAATGCCAATGGTTCGCGAATCCATGACGACAGTGCGCTCCTTGGACAGCGCGGTGTAGTTGCCCATTGGTGTCGGGCGTGTCGGCTTACCCATCGACGCCGGCATCGTGCGCAGTACTTCGCCGTTGACGCTGACGGTAAAGGTGTGCTGGGAAATACTGGCAACGCCCACCACTTGGTCGCCGGTATCGAAGCCGGTTGACAAGGCGTGCACCGTAACACCGATGTGGCTGTGGGCGGGCCAGTAGCCGTTCGGAATCCATTGCACGACATTGTCGTCGACCCAATTGAAGTGCCCGGTGACGTGGTTGGGCGCGGTGACCTTGATCGTCCGTTCGGCGGCTCCCCGGTCACGGATTGGCCCGGTGAACGTGACGATTACCGGATGCGCCACACCGACCACCGCGCCGTTCGCCGGCTGGATCGAGGTGACGCCGGCGGTCGGGTCCGGGGGCGCGATCGCCGCCATGCTCGGGGCGCCCGATCCCGCCGTGGCCAGCACCGCAACTGCTCCCGCGAGCCACATCTTTCGAATCGCTGTCCGCACGGTGCCCACCCTCCGAGATGCTGCAAGCCCCGAAGGGCTTACATTCTGTATCTCAATATGTACCCTATCCGGCGCTCAGCAAACGGATGGTTAAACGGGCGAGTCGCAATTAGCCGAGCAAAACATCCATCAGCTGGCCTGGTCGGTGCGCTAAAGTAGCCCTCGACGTGATCTGAAACTCTTCGGTCTAGGTGCGAGTTGGCAAGCGTAGATCGCTGTGTTACACCAATGCCATGACCGATCCGTACACGCGGCCGCTGCCCGACTCGGCGGTACTTGTTCTGATCGACGTCCAACGCGACTTCTACGCCGACGATGCTCCGCTGCCCATCGAGGGCACCAAGGCGGCGATCCCGGCCATGGCCGCGTTAGTAACCGAATTTCGCGACCGTGCAATGCCGATCGTGCACGTTGTCCGGCTCTACCGTCCGGATGGGTCGAACGCCGACATGGTGCGAAAACAGGCGATCGAACAGGGTGCGCGGTACGCCATCCCGGGCAGTGCGGGCTCGCAGATCGCACCCGAGTTGCTGCCCAATCCGGTTGAGCTGGACCATGAATTGCTACTCAGCGGTGAACTCCAACAGATCGGCCCGCGCGAGCACGTGATGTACAAGCCGCGGTGGGGTGCCTTCTACCAGACCAAGCTCGAGCAACATATTCGCGATACCGGCAGCGACACACTGGTTTTCGTCGGCTGCAACTTCCCAAACTGCCCTCGCACGTCTATCTACGAGGCCTCCGAGCGCGACTTCCGGATCGTGTTGGTGTCGGATGCGTTGTCCGGGCTTGACGACCGAGGCATCAAGGAATGTCGGGCGATTGGCGTCGACGTCCGAAACCTCTCGGCGACAATTGCGTGGCTGAGTCAGGGGTAGAACTCACGTATCAGTTCGCGGATTTCACCCGGACCGCAGCGGATTCCGGCATCGGTTCGTACCGGGCAAAGGTGCGGGTGAACGAGGCCGCGCCGTGTGACAGCGACCGCAAGTCGATGGCGTAACGAGTCAGCTCAACCTGCGGCACTTCGGCTCTCACCAACGTGCGGTCATTGCCGGCGGTGTCGGTACCCAGCACCCGGCCGCGACGCCCGGATAGATCGCCCATCACCCCGCCGACCAGATCATCGGGTATCAGCACCGAGATCTCGTCGATCGGCTCGAGCAGGTTCACCTTGGTCGCCGCCGCGGCCTCCCTCAACGCCAGCGAACCGGCCATCTGGAAGGCGAAATCCGACGAGTCGACGCTGTGCGCCTTGCCGTCGAGCAGCGTGACACGGATGTCGACCACGGGGTATCCGACGTGCACGCCCTTTTCCATCTGAGCGCGCACCCCCTTTTCCACGCTCGGGATGAATTGCCGCGGTACCGCGCCGCCCACTACCTTGTCGATGAATTCGGAACCCGACCCCTCCGGTAGCGGTTCCACTTCGATGTCGCAGACCGCGTACTGGCCGTGGCCGCCGGACTGCTTGACGTGTCGGCCATGGCCTTTTGCCTTGCCGCCGAACGTTTCCCGCAGAGGTACCCGCAGCTCGACGGTGTCCACGGCGACGCCGTACCGGTTCTCCAGCGCGTCGAGTACTACGCCGACGTGCGCTTCACCCATGCACCACAGCACAACCTGGTGTGTCTCCGGATTCTGCTCGATGCGCAGTGTCGGATCCTCGGCGGCCAACCGCCCCAACCCGACCGACAGCTTGTCTTCGTCGGTCTTGGCGTGTGCCTGAATGGCAACCGGCAGCAGCGATTCCGGCATGATCCACGGTTTGAGCACCAGCGGTTCGCCCTTGTCCGACAAGGTGTCGCCGGTTTCCGCCCGGCTCAGCCGGCCGATCGCGCACATGTCACCGGGCAGCACCACCGATGCGGGCCGCTGCTGCTTGCCCAACGGGAAGGACAGCGCACCGATGCGTTCGTCCTCGTCGTGGTCGACGTGGCTGTTGCCTGCGCCGTTATTGACGCCAACAGAGGCTCCAAAAAACGAAGCGGAATGGCCCGAAACATGAACCGTCGTGTCGGGCCGGATGGTGCCGGAGAACACCCGGACCAGGCTTAGCCTGCCGACGTAGGGATCTGAGGTCGTCTTCACCACCTCGGCCAGCAGCGGCGAATCGGAGCCGCAAGTTACCTTGGTGAATACGGCACCCTGTGGCGTAAAGACTTCGGGCAGCGGGTGTTCCGCCGGAGACGGGAATCCGCGGGTGGCGACCTCCAGCAGTTCCAGCGTGCCGACGCCGGTGCTGCTGCAGACCGGAATCAGCGGAAAAAACGAGCCACGGGCAACTGCCTTCTCCAGATCCTCGATCAACACCGACTCGTCGATCTTTTCGCCGCCCAGGTAACGCTCCATCAGCGATTCGTCTTCGGACTCCTCGATGATTCCCTCGATCAACGTGCCGCGCGCTTCTTCGATCTGATCGGCGTACGACGGATCCGGCGAATGTGTGGTCCGCTTGCCGCCCTGGTACTCATAATGCGTCTGCGATAGCAGCCCGATCAGCCCGTCGCCGGCGGGCAGGTACAGCGGTAACACCTTGTCCCCGAACGCATTTTGAGCCGTCGAGAGCGCATTCTGATAGTTGGCCCTGGCGTGGTCGAGTTTGGTGATCACCACCGCCCGTGGCATGCCGACCTGGCTGCACTCCTGCCAGAGCGACTTGGTCGGTTCGTCAACGTCTTCGTTGGCCGCGATCACGAAAAGGGCGCAGTCCGCGGCGCGCAGCCCGGCCCGCAGTTCGCCGACGAAATCGGCGTACCCCGGAGTGTCGACCAGATTGATTTTGACGCCGTCGTGTAACAGCGACGCCAAGGCCAGCCCGACCGAGCGCTGCTGGCGGATCTCGGCCTCGCCGTGGTCGCAGACCGTGTTGCCGTCGGCGATGCAGCCGGGTCGCGACAACACGCCGGCGGCGACCAGAAGGGTCTCGACCAGAGTGGTCTTTCCGCCGCCGGACGGGCCGACCAGTACCACGTTGCGTACCGCGGCCGGATCGTCCACAGCGGGGGCGGCTCCTGCGCTTTGGGAAGCATTCGACTTGTCTGCCATGACGTGTCTCTCCTTTGAGCCCGCATCGGTTTGCTGACTCCCGCGAGCGGGGCAGCGACCCTGGTAGCCACCTTCCCCCTTCGCACCCGCGTAGCACAAGAGTCATGGGCCCGTCCCTGAGGAGACAGGTTTATGGCCCGTCCCGTGGTTGCGGGTTGCCGTTAGGCTTGCTGCTGCCGTCCTAACTGGCTGTTTAGGGTGGGCGCTGCGTGTGAGCGCATGACTTCGCCCCAGCGTTCGACACCGCGGGTGGCGATGTTGATCGCTGCGTTGTGGTCGGCGTGCCCAACGAGGCGACACCGGCCACACTCGAACTCTGCTTGGGAGCGGCGATTGCGTTTGTCCACCCAGCCGCACCGATGACAGGTCTGCGACGTGTAGGCCGGGTCGACCTCGACGAACGCCACCCCGGCTGCTTTAGCCTTGTAGGCCAAAAACGTGCCAAGTTGGGCGAACGCCCACGAATGCACCGCGGCCCGTTGGGGCTTACGAAGCCGTACCCGCGCACGGATCCCCGTCAGCTGTTCGACGGCGATACCACGCCCGGTGCGTTGAGCCTCGGCCACGATGCGTTTGGAAACCCGATGATTGATGTCGGTTGCGAAGCGGGCCTCCTTGCGACAACGCTTCTTCAACAAGCGTCGCGCCGAGGAGGTTTTCTTGGCCTGCAACCGCTTCCGCAGATTCAGTTGGCGTTTGCGGTAGCGGTTCAACCTGGTGCCAGCGACACGCTGGCCGTCGCTGGTGGTGGCAATATTGACGATGCCCAAATCCACGCCCACAAACCCGTTGACCGGATCGGTTTGCGGGGCTTCGGGCGCCTCCACCGTGGCGTACAAATACCATTTCCCGTCGCGGCAGATCAGGTCGGTCTCCCCGATCGCACGGGTCCGCAGCAGCACTAGATCCCGCGCAGCGGCTAAAACTCGTATCCCTTTGAGTCGGCCGGCCGTTGTCCAGATCGACACCGTGCCTTGCCGGTCACCAACCATCTCCGGGATCTGCCACGACAGGCACCGCGCGTCAAACGGCTGAGCCGCATTCAGTCGAAACCCAATCGGTTTGGCCGCCAACATCTTCCGCTTTGGTGAGCCGGGTGGGCCGTAGTTGCCGGCGTCGACGTTGGCTTTCAGCGCTGTGTAGGCGTCGACAACCTTGCCGATCACCCGGATCGCCGGCTGCGCCGATAACCCGAACCGCGACTTGAGCTCGGCGTAGAAGCGCCTCTGCGCCTCAAATTTGCTACGCTCCCGCTGCGCATGCATTCTGGCCGACAACCACGACGCCGCCGCATTGCACGCGCCCAACGTGGCCCCCAGCGCGGCCGCCTCCACCTCGGTCGGCAGCATCCGCACCTTGACCACCTGCTTCACACCAGCCACGCTAACCGTCGGCTCCGACAAAACCCGGTGGCAGCGCGTGGACTGTCGATGCCACCGGTAACCCGTCATCGGCGATCAACAGGGGAGTAACGAGGGATTCCAGGGCCGCAGCCGCGTTCAGGCGTGCCAGCTGCTCCAACGCTGGACCGCAATCGCGATCACCGGGCCATTCAGCGGAACCGATTGGTACTGGGCGTATTTCGCCCGCAGGAGGTCATGCCCCGCGTCCAGGGCATTGCCGTCGTGATGTATCGCCGCGAGACCGTCGATCCGGACCCACCACAGCTGCGTCCAGTCATCGGCGTAGTGGTCGACCAGCACGCTCACCAGGGGGTGCTGCTCGATATTGGCCAGGCGGCGCAGCCGCTGGGTGGTCTTTGGCTTCCCGTCCACGCCGGTGTAGACGACGTCGTCGCGAAGCGCGAACACCACCGGCACCAGGTGCGGGGTGCCGTCGGCAGCGACGGTGCCCAACCGGGCCACCGGCGCACGCGCGAAGCAGACCTTGGGGTCGAAGTCGACCACAACACCAGCCTAAGACTCACGTGATCGTCAGGCCGCCGTCGACGATGATCGTCTGCCCGGTGACGTAACCGCCGGCCGCTGATGCCAGCCACACGGCGGTGGCGGCCAGCTCGCGCGGGTCGCCCAACCGGCCCAGCACCAGCCGATGGAACTGGCTTTCCAAGTACCCGGGCTTGTACTCGTCGGTCATCTCGGTCCGAAAGAATCCGGGCGCCAGCGCATTGACTCGAATCCCCTTTCGCGAGCCCCACTGCTGGGCTAGATCTCGAGTGAGCCCGATGATCGCGGCCTTGCTGGCGCTGTAGGCGGCCTGCGGCAGCTCGGCAGTGGTGATGCCCAGGACGCTGGCGATGTTGATGATCGAACTGCCCGGTTGCATGATCCGTCCGCTGGCCTGTGCCATCCAGTACGCGCCGTTGAGGTTGACGTCGATCACCGAGCGGAACTGCTCCGGTGTCTCCCGGGTGGCTGGGTGCGCGGAACCCACCCCGGCGTTGTTGATCAGGATGTCGACTCGACCGAAGGTCTGCATCGCGGCGTCGATCAGCGCCTGGCACTGCTCGGGCACGCTGACGTCGGTGGCCACCGGCAGCGGCTTGCGGCCGGTGGCTTCGACGAGCGCGGCAGTGTCGGCCAACCTGCCGACGCGGCGTGCACCCAACACGACGTCGGCGCCGGCTTCGGCGAACGCCTGGGCGAACGCCACCCCGAGCCCCGACGACGCACCGGTCACGATCACGACTTTGTCGTCAAGCCGAAATGAATCAAGCACGCTCATGTAAAAGACACCTTTGCTGTCGGTTGTCGGCCAGTCAGAACCTATGAAGCTACCGGTCGCAAGCGTGTCGGCCGAGAACTGAGCGGGCCGATCGCGCGGGGCGCGGGAACCACCTGATCAGCGCCCGTTTGGCGCGACGAGGATGCCCGATGAGCAAACCCCGGTTACGGTGTAGTGAACAA
>DASZKQ010000124.1:0-3074 GCA_035552835.1 Mycobacterium sp.
GGCACTATTCTGTGGCGCAGCCACGCTCTGAAGAACAGGCAGGCGATATGTGACGGCACACGGCGAACCCGTCGGCCCGCGTCCCTTGCGGGTGGTGCCCGACGGCGGCTACCCCAACTGGGAGGCGGTGTACCAGGACAACGCCACCTGGCTGTATCGCACCATCTTCACCCGGGTGGGCAACCGGGCCGATGCCGAGGACCTCACCGCCGAAGTCTTTCTCGCCGCGCTGCGACCCCTGCGGTTGACGGCAAGTGTCGGCGAGGTTCGTGCTTACCTACGAGCCACCGCGCGAACGGTGCTGGCCGCGCATTGGCGCGAGACACTGGGACGCGAGATCACCTCGATCGAGGACGACATGGAGCAACCGCCCGACAGCGACGAGGCGATCAGCACCGCTCCCCAGCGGGTCGCCAAGGTTCTCGAGCGGTTACCGGACAATTATCGGCGGGTCTTGGAACTGCGGTTCTTGCAAGGCCGTTCGATCAAAGAGTCGGCAGCCGAACTCGGGGTCACCATCGCCAACGCCAAGGTGCTCCAGCATCGGGCATTGCGGCTGGCCGCACAGGTCAACGAGAAGGACGAACCATGAACGCGCGCGGGTTGCGCAGGTATGTCGACGACCTGTTGCGGGGTCGTCGTCCTAAGCCGTTCCGGCCCGACGACTTTGAAGCCGCGCAAATCCGAACGGCCATCGACCTACAGGCAGCACGGCTGGGCAGTGATGCGCCGCGAGAGGAATTTCTCAGCGATCTGCGCCACCGTCTTGCCGCGCAAATGGATGACACCGCACGGCCGGTGGGAAAACCCGGGGCAACCCGCAGGCACGTCATCGTCGGCACGTCGGCAGCCGCGGCCGCCGCGGTGGCGGCGGTGTCGATCGATCGAGCGCTGATCGACAGTGGGCAGGTCGCCGACGGCGACAACAAGTACAACTCCGGCGAACTCACCCCAAACATCGGGCGCTGGCAGCGGGTTGCAGCCAGCGCAGAGGTGCCCGACGGCGTCGTGCGCCCGTTCGATCTCGGCTCGGTCGTCGGATTCGTTCGCCGTGTCGACGGCAAGCCCCAAGCTGTGTCGGGGGTGTGCACCCACCAGGGCTGCCGGTTGTGGTTCGACGCGCCGGACGACCGGCTGCGCTGCCCGTGCCATTCGACATCGTTTTCGCCCGCCGGCCAGGTGCTGACCCATCAATTGCCGATTGCGCCGAAGCCGTTGCCCAGGTTGATGGTTCGCGAACAGGATGGCGCAATCGAGGTATTCGTTCCGCCGCGCCCGAACGAGCCGGCCTGACGACCTGTAACCCACCGCCCTATCTGTTGGCAGTGCGTAGTTTCTTGTGTCCTCGCCGACCGATGGAGGTGCAACGTTATGCCAGAACGACTGCAGGGCGCCCGTGTTGTGCTGCTGGCAGCAATGCTGCTGGCCTCATGCTCGTCGCCGTCATCGCAGACGTCGCCATCGGCGACCCTCGCCACGGTCGGCGGTGCCACGCCGGGAATGCCGGGCATGAGCCGAATGCCGTCGATGCCGGACGCTCCGGCGGGCACCTCGGCTTCGGTGACCGCACCCCCAGCGCCGGTGGCGGGCGACGCGGTCAGCATCGACAACTTTGCTTTCGTGCCCGCGACGCTGACTGTCCGGGTGGGAAGCACGGTCACCTGGACCAACCACGATGAGGAACCGCACACGGTGGCCGCGAGCGACGGGTCGTTTCACTCACCCGGGATGGGCTCGCAGGCCAGGTACTCCCACGCTTTCCCGACCGCGGGCAGGTTCGATTACGTCTGCTCGATCCACCCGTACATGCACGCCACCGTGGTTGTGACGCAATGACAGACGCCCCGCACACGATGAGCCGCCGCCAGCTCATCCGGCACAGCGCCTGGTTCGGCGCGGCCGTCGGTCTGGCGGTGGTCGGCGGCGAAGTCGTCTCTCATATCGCCGGCACCGCGGAAGCCGCACGGAATCAAGGCCGGCCCGCATTGCGATTAGCTCAGGTCAGTGACAGCCACATCGGCTTCTCCGGCAAGGCCAATCCGAATGTCGCCGGCTCGTTCGACCAGGCGATCGATCGGATCAACAGCCTTGGCTACGTACCCGACTTTGTCATTCACACCGGTGACCTCACCCACCTGGCCACCCCCGAGCAGTTCGATCAGGCCAAGCAAATGATGACCGGCCTGCGTACGCCGCACGTCTTCACCCTGCCCGGCGAGCACGACTCCATCGACGATGGGGGCCAAAAGTACCGAAGCGCCTTCGGCGCCGGAACCCGCGGTGACGGCTGGTACAGCTTCGACATCGCCGGTGTGCACCTGATTGCGCTGGTGAACACGCTCAATTTGAAAAAGCTTGGGCATCTGGGTGTCGATCAGCTGGAGTTCATCGCGAAGGATGTAGCGCCGCTGCCCAGTGACACGCCGATCATCGTGTTCAGCCATATCCCGCTGTTTGCCATGTATCCGGATTGGGGCTGGGGCACCGACGATGCCACCCAGGCGCTGAGTTATCTGCGCCGCTTCTCGTCGGTGACCTGTCTCAACGGCCATGTCCACCAGGTCTTTTCCAAGACCGAAGGCAACGTGACGTTCTACAGCGCAACCACCACCGCCTACCCGTTACCACACCCCGGCGACGGCCCGGCGCCCAAGCCGGTCACCCTGCCTGCCGGAAAATTGCACGACGCGCTCGGCATCCGCGAGGTCAGCTACACGCGCGGGCAAACCGCTCTTGCGTTGAAAGATCGGACACTGCAATGATATTCGTCGGGCTGGCGACGCGAATCGGTATCGCCGCGGCGGTCGCCGTCAGCGGAATCAGCCATGCCTATATCTATATTCATGGCTACCGGCACATTCCGACGATCGGCACTGCCTTCGTAGTGCAGGCCGGTGTCTCGTTCGCTGTCGCGGCGCTGATCCTTCTCGGTGGCCCGGCGTGGCTCCGGTGGGCGGCGGCCATGCTGGCCGGCGGCGCACTGGTCGCATTCGCGTTGTCGCGCACCGTCGGGCTTTTTGGGTTCTCCGAACGAGGATGGGAGCCGTCGCCGCACGCGGCGATCAGCGTGGTCG
>DASZKQ010000125.1:0-10800 GCA_035552835.1 Mycobacterium sp.
ATGACTTTACAAACACGTAACATGCACCTCGCTAGGTGAGGCGTCTGCACGGATATAGGCCACTGACCTCGAACGTCGAAAGACGCCCAGGGTCAGGACAGCTCTTCCCGGGTTAAGGGTTGAGCCCAAGTGGCTTCCGGCCCAGCCGGATACGCCGTGTAGTGCCAAAGCTCCGGCGAGAGGGGTGCCACCCGGCGGTTCCGTCGGGCGATCCACCTCTCTTGGCGGCACGGCGAGTGCCCTGGCCGGCGGGAGGTGGGCCGAGACGATTTCCGCTGATGGTTCTGATCAGAACTATCCAAGATCGATGACCGTTTCGTTCCGATCCGGTCACGCAGCGACTCCGCGAACTGAACCGGTTCGCCGAGGCCAGTCTCCGGGTCGGACTTTTCATTAAGGAGAAGTCCATGTCATTCGTGACTACGCAACCGGAAGCGTTGTCCGCTGCAGCGGGCGACCTGCAGGGGATAGGTGCGGACGTGGCCGCCCAGAACGCGGCCGCGGCCAGCCCGACGACGGCGGTGGTTCCCGCGGCGGCCGACGAGGTGTCGGCGCTGACCGCGGCTCAGTTCACCGCGCACGCCCAGCTCTATCAAGCGGTCAGCGCTCAAGCCGCGGCGATTCACGAGATGTTCGTGAACACGCTGAGCACCAGCGCCGGGTCGTACGCCGCCACCGAAGCCGCCAACGCGGTCGCTACGGGCTAAGGGGGAGTCGCAATGGATTTCGGAGCATTACCACCAGAGATCAACTCCGCTCGCATGTACGCCGGTCCCGGTTCGGGGCCGATGCTGGCAGCTGCGTCAGCATGGGACGTGCTGGCCGCCGAGCTGGGTTCGGCCGCATCCTCCTACGCCTCGGTGGTCTCCAGCCTGGCCGAAGGATCCTGGCTGGGACCGGCGTCGGCATCGATGGCTGCCGCGGCCACACCGTACGTGGATTGGATGAGCACGACCGCCGCCGAGGCTGAGCAAACGGGTTACCAGGCCAGGTCGGCCGCGTCGGCGTACGAGGCCGCGTTTGCGATGACGGTGCCACCAGCAGCCGTCGCGGCCAACCGCGCTCAGTTGGCGGCGTTGGTGGCCACCAATGTTCTGGGCCAGAACACGCCGGCGATCGCGGCCACCGAGGCCCTCTACGCCGAGATGTGGGCCCAGGACGCCGCGGCGATGTATGGCTATGCCGGAGCTTCGGCGGCCGCTTCGACGGTGACGCCGTTCGGTTCGCCGCCGGAGACCACCAATGCGACCGGGGCGGCCAGCCAGGCCGGCACGGTTGCCCAAGCCACCGGCACGTCGTCGAGCGCGGGTGTGCAGTCGACGCTGTCTCAGGTGGTCTCGACGATGCCCAACGCGCTACAGGGGCTCTCATCGCCGCTGTCAGCGGCGGGGACCAATCCGTTTGCGCCAGGGTCTAATACGGCCACCACGGGGATCTCGGGGTTGTTGAATCTCCTCAGCGGACAGAGTGGGTCGGCTTTCGGCAGCTTCATAAACGCCCCGATGGCGAACGGGTTCCTCTCGGGTAACTGGGTGAACCCGGCGAGCGTAAGCCCGGCTGTGACAAGCGCTTTCGCTGATATCGGGTTCTTGGCGGTGGCCGGTCAGGGCTTTGGCGGCTTGAATCCGGGCATGTTGACCGGGGCTACCGCGCCCTCGGCGATGAGCGCCGGACTGAGCCACGTCGGTTCGGTGATGGGATCACTCGGGTCACCGGGCCTGGGTGGATCGGCGGTATCGGCCGGGATGGGCCGCGCGACCCTGGTCGGGGCGATGTCGGTGCCGCAGAGTTGGGCCGCAGCCACTCCCGGGACCAGCGCCCCCTTCGCAGGGTCGCCATCGGGCGGCTGGGCCATCGCGCCCGGCGCGGGAACGGAGATGGCCGGGATGCCGGGGGTGCCCGGGATGCCAGCGGCGGGCTTCGGCGGGCGCGGCTTCGGCTTTGCTGCTCCCCGCTATGGGTTCCGTCCCACCGTGGTGGCGCATCCACCGGCGGCCGGATAGCGGAAAGGAGCTACGCCGTGGTCTTCAGGCCTGCCATGGTCGGGGTAAGACGTCGCAGTTGGCGCCGAACTCGGCTTGCCCGTCAATCGTGTCGAGAACCGGGCCCGCACGATACCCGATTGATGGGAGACTGTGCGTGTATGTGATCGACGGACAGCCACAACGGCTTTCGATTGCCGGTGACAGCTCAGCTGAGCCGACACTGAACTACCTCAAGGCGTTGTTCCCGACGCGAGATCGACAATCGTTTTCGCGCGTCGGGTTGACTACTACCGTTCATGATGGAACTATTGCCTCTGCAAGCACCTCGCTAGGTGAGGCGTCTGCACGGATATAGGCCACTGACCTCGAACGTCGAAAGACGCCCAGGGTCAGGACAGCTCCTCCCGGGTTAAGGGTTGAGCCCAAGTGGCTTCCGGCCCAGCCGGATACGCCGTGTAGTGCCAAAGCTCTGACGAGAGGGGTGCCGCGGCCAGCCGATCTGGCGGGTCCGCCTCATCCCGTGTGCAACGTGTAGGCACCCCTGTGTGCCTCGGCCGTGAGGAGGTGAGGCGAAATGAGTTCTAGTGACAGTCCGTATCCGAGACCGATGACCATTTCGTTCGGATCCGGCCCCGGCGCCATCTTCATTATCTGAATCGGCTTGCGCCGCTTCATTTGACACTCAAGCATGCGTGGTTTTCGCACGCGCGCGGGGTCCTGTCGTGCTGCGACGCGACTCCCGCCGCGGGTTCGTCCTACTTTGCAAAAGGAGAATTCCGATGTCCTTCGTGACCACACAGCCCGAAATGCTCGCGACAGCAGCCGGCCAGTTGACCGGTATCGGCACCGCGATTGGCGCCCAAAACGCGGCCGCCGCGGCCCCGACGACTGGAGTTGTGCCGACCGCTGCTGACGAAGTATCAGCCTTGACGGCAACACAATTCGGCGCTCATGCCGCGATGTATCAGGCGGTCAGCGCCCAGGCCGCGGCGGTTCATGAAATGTTCGTGCGCACCTTGGGCGTCAGCGCCGGTTCGTATGCGGCCACCGAGGCCGCCAACACAATCGCAACCACCTAGTTGGGGCCACTTAGTTGAGGCCAGTTTGTAAAGGGGTGCAGCATGCTGGATTTCGGAGCACTGCCACCGGAGATCAACTCCGCTCGCATGTACGCCGGCCCGGGCTCAGGGTCGATGATTACCGCCGCGGCCACCTGGGAAGGTTTGGCAGCCGACTTGCGTTCGCAGGCGGCCGCCTACAGTTCGGTCGTCTCGGGGCTCACGAGCGATGGATGGCGCGGTCCCGCGTCGGCCTCGATGGCAGCCGCTGCCGCGCCTTACACGACGTGGATGAACACCACCGCTGCACAGGCTGAGCAGACCGCGAACCAGGCCAAGGCCGCCGTGGCGGCGTATGAGGCTGCGTTTGCGGCGATGGTGCCGCCGCCGGTGGTCGCAGCCAACCGCGCTCAGCTGGCATCGTTGGTCGCGACCAATTTTCTGGGGCAAAACACCCCGGCGATCGTGGCCACCGAGGCGCAGTACGGCGAAATGTGGGCCCAAGACGCCGCGGCGATGTACGGCTATGCGGGTTCGTCGGCGACGGCCACCCAGCTCACGCCGTTCACCGGGCCGACACAGAACACCACCGCCGGTGGGCTAGCCGGCCAGTCCGCCGCAGCAGCCCAGGCCACGGCCACCTCGGCGGGCACGGGTACCCAGTCGCTGTCACAGGTGGTCACCTCAATGCCCACCACGCTGCAAGGACTCGCGGCCCCGGTGTCATCGACGTCGTCATCGGCGTCTTCGACCGGTCTCGGCGGAATCCTGGGCTTGCTGACTGGACAGAGCTCTGGGAATTCTGCGCTCGACAGCTTTTGGCAGGAGTGGGGGCCAAACGCAAATATCTGGAACACCATATTTTCGTCCGGGTTCTACATGCCGAGCAATACTATGGGTGCCTTCATGGGTTTGCTTGGCAACCAAGCAGTTACCGGTGCGGCCGAAGGAGCCGCAGGAGCGGCCGCAAGCCAAGGGCTTGGCGCCGGATTGGCAGGCCCGCTGGGAGGTCTGGGGAACCTTGGCGGGCTGGGGGGTCTCGGCAGCGGGGTATCGGCCGGTTTGGGCAAGGCAGCCTCGCTCGGGCCGCTGTCGGTGCCGTCGAGCTGGACTGCGGTGGCTCCAACGGCTAGCTCTATCGGTTCGGCGTTGGGCAGCACCCCGCTAACCGGCCCGCCCGCAGCCGCCGGCGTGCCCGGAGTTCCACTGGCAGGTGTGCCCGGGCGCGGCGCAGCCGCTGGCGCCAGTATGGACACCCGGTTCTTGGAACGGCCCCCCATGGTGCCGCACTGGGCGGGGGTCGGGTAACGGAAAGAGAGGACCAACAAGTCATTTCGGCTCGGTCAATCGGATTGGCCAGCACAATAACCGTTTCGGATAAGGAGACAGAATTATGCCTACGCGTTTTATGACTGACCCGCACGAGATGCGGGCGATGGCGGGCCGTTTCGATGTGCACGCCCAGACGGTTGAGGACGAGGCCCGCAAGATGTGGGCGTCCTCGCAGAACATCGCCGGTGCCAGCTGGAGCGGTACCGCCCAGATGACGTCCTATGACACCATGGGCCAGATGAACCAGGCCTTCCGCAACATCGTCAACATGCTCCACGGTGTGCGCGACGGCTTGATCCGCGATGCCAACAACTACGAAACCCAAGAGCAGGCTTCACAGCAGATCTTGAGCAGCTAACCGGCTGCAAAGCGTAAACTTTCCCACGTCAGGAGGACAGATAAATGTCGATTAGCTACCAGTTCGGTGATGTCGACGCCCATGGCGCGCTCATCCGGGCCCAGGCCGCTTCCTTGGAGGCCGAGCACCAGTCCATCGTGCGCGATGTGCTGGCCGCCGGTGACTTCTGGGGCGGTTCGGGTTCGGTGGCCTGCCAGGAGTTCATCACCCAGTTGGGTCGCAACTTCCAGGTGATCTACGAGCAGGCGAACGCCCACGGCCAGAAGGTGCAGACGGCAGGCAACAACATGTCGTCCACCGACAGCGCCGTTGGCTCCAGCTGGGCTTAAAAGTCACCAATTGGCGCGGCAGCACACCGACCCGGGTGTGCTGCCGCGTCATGCGGTAATCGACCACGCCGAGATACGAGAGTAGTGATGGATCAAACCACCCGGACCGATATCACAGTCAACGTCGAGGGTTTCTGGATGTTGCAGGCGTTGCTGGATATTCGCCACGTCGCGCCCGAATTGCGGTGTCGGCCATTCGTTTCCACTGATTCGATGGACTGGCTGAACGAGCATCCTGGCATGGCGGTTATGCGCGAACAGGGCATCGTGACGGGCGAGACGGTCAACGACTCGATCGCTGCCCGGATGCGGGTGTTGGCCGCGCCCGATCTCGAGGTCATCGCGCTGCTGTCCCGGGGCAAGCTGCTCTACGGCGTCAAGGAAAAAGAAGAAGGCGGCGAAGACGAGCCTGTCGGTTCCCGCGAGATCCCGGACAACGAGTTCCGGGTGCTGCTGGCCCGCCGTGGCCAGCACTGGGTCTCGGCGGTGCGCGTGGGCGACGAGATCACCGTCGACGACGTCGCAATCGCCGACACTGCTTCGATCGCGGCGCTGGTCTTCGATGCATTGGAGTCGATCCACCACGCCGATCCCGCGGCGATCAACGCGGTCAACGTGCCGCTGGACGAAATGCTGGAGATCACCAAAGCTTGGCAGAGCTCCGGTTTCAACGTCTTCTCCGGCGGCGACCTGCGGCGGCTGGGCATCAGCGCGGCGACGGTAGCCGCGCTGGGGCAGGCGCTGTCAGATCCGGCAGCTGAGGCCGCGGTCTACGCCAGGCAATACCAGGACGACGCCAAGGCGCCCAGCGCCTCGGTGCTGTCGCTTAAGGACGGATCGGGCGGGCGTATCGCGATGTACCAGCAAGCGCGTACCGCCGGGTCGAACGAGGCCTGGCTAGCGATCTGCCCGGCCACCCAGCAGTTGGTCCAGGTCGGGATAAAGACGGTTTTGGAAACCCTTCCCTACGGCGAGTGGAAAACGCATAGCAGAGTTTAACTAAACGTTACGGAAATACCGCGCATGCCAAGGTTTTTCGGTGCAGCATTCACTTATGGTGCGGATGCCGCGAAATACTCTAGAATCTGCTCAACAATTGGGACGTGACGTCACAATTACAAATAGCGAGGCAAGACACATGGACCCAGAAATCGTCGACAGAGGGGTTGCACAATGACCGCAGTAGCCGAGGCGCCACAGCCTGGAGCAGAGGCAGTCTCATCGCCTCAGTCTGTCGTGGTTGGCATCATCGCCGGCGAGGGCGCGCAAATCGGCGTGCTGCTAGACGCCAATGCCCCGGTCTCGGTGATGGTCGACCCGTTACTCAAGGTCATCAACGTCCGACTGCGGGAACTGGGTCTGCCGGCACTGGAAGCCAAACAGCGCGGCAGGTGGGCGTTGTGCCTGGTTGACGGCACCCCGCTGCGGGCCGCCCAGTCGCTGACCGAGCAGGACATCTACGACGGCGACCGGGTGTGGCTGCGGTTTGTCGAAGACGCCGAACACCGCTCCCAGGTCATCGAGCACATCTCGACGGCCGTGTCGGTGAACCTCAGCAAGCGGTTCAGCTCAATCAACCCGACGGTGGCCATCCAGGTCGGTGCGGCAATGGTCGCGGCCGGGGTGCTGTTGGGAACGGCGCTGCTGGGCTGGTTCCGCTGGCGGCACGACTCGTGGGTTCCGGCGCCCTACGCCGCGGTCATCGCGGTCCTGGTGATCTCGGTGGCGCTGATGATCTTGTCGCGCGCCAAGACCGTCCAGGACCGCCGCGCAGGCGACATCATGCTGTGGAGCGGGCTGGCGCCGCTTGCGGTGGCGGCGGCTGCCGCACCCCCCGGCCCGGTCGGTGCGCCGCATGCAGTGATGGGATTCGCGGTCGCCGGTGTCGGTGCAATGCTGGCCATGCGGTTCACCGGCCGTCGGCTGGGCACTGGCACTGCGATCGTTACCGTGTGCCTGGCCGCGACGTTGGCGAGCCTGGCCCGGATGGCATTCGGCTCCGGTGCGGTGACGCTGTTGGGCTGCATACTGCTGGTCTGCGTGTTCGGCTATCACGGTGCGCCGGCGCTGTCCCGCTGGTTGTCCGGGATCCGGCTGCCGGTGTTCCCGTCTGCCACCAGCCGCTGGGTGTTCGAGGCGCGCCCTGATCTGCCGACCACCGTGGTGCACCCCATTGGCGGCGGGCGTCCGACCCTGGAGGGCCCCGCGTCCGTCCAAGACGTTGTGCTGCGGGCCGAGCGGGCCCGGTCGTTCCTGACCGGGCTGCTGATTGGCCTGGGTGTGCTGACGATTGTGTCCCTGGCAGGGGTATCCGACCCGCGCACAGGCCAACGGTGGCTACCGCTGCTGCTGGCCGCTGCCACCGCCGGCTTCCTGATGCTGCGTGGTCGCTCCTACGTCGACCGCTGGCAGGCGATCATTCTGGCCATGACCTCGGTCCTGATCGTCGCCGCGATCGTCGTGCGGTATTCGCTGGTGTTGTCCTCAACGGCGGCGGTGTCGGCGGGAGTCGCCCTGGTGGTGCTCTTGCCCGCGGCGGGATTGACGGCTGCGGCGGTGGTACCCAACACCATCTACAGCCCGCTGTTCCGCAAGCTAGTGGAATGGGTCGAGTACCTCTGCCTGATGCCGATCTTCCCGCTGGCATTCTGGTTGATGAATGTCTATGCAGCGATTCGTTACCGGTAGTCGTCGGCTGCGCCCGCTCCGTGCGGCCGCAGTTGCTGCCACGACGCTCATCGTTGCCTCTGTAGCGCTGTCCGGGTCGCCGGCCTACGCGATCGATCCTCCGGGGATCGACCCCGCGGCGGCGCCGCCCGACGGCTCGCCCGGGCCCGCGCAGCCGATGAAGCAGAGCGCGTACTGCACCGAGGTTGGGGTGTTGCCGGGCACCGACTTTCGGGTGCAGCCGAAATACATGGACATGCTTAACCTGCCTGAGGCGTGGCGCTTCGGCCGCGGCGGCGGGGTGAAGATCGCCGTCATCGATACCGGGGTAACCCCGCACCCGAGGCTGCCGCACCTAATTCCGGGCGGCGACTATGTGATGGCAGGTGACGGCCTGTCCGACTGCGACGCCCACGGCACGCTCGTGGCGTCGATGATTGGCGGGGCCCCGGCGAGCTCTGAGGCGCCCGGTGCGGCGGGGCCGCGGCGGCCGCCGCCGGTGCCGACTAGAGAACCACCGCCGCCGGCGCCGCCTCCGCAGACGATCAGCGTGGCGCCGCCGCCTCCGCAGACGATCACGCTGGTCCCTGCTCCGCCACCGTCGGAGGAGCCGGCGGGTCCGCCGCCACCTTTCGGCCTACCACCGGCAGCGCCCGCAGCGCCGGCAGCGCCCGCAGCGCCGGCAGCGCCTGCTGCGCCGGCAGCGCCTGCTGCGCCGGCAGCGCCGGCGCAGCAGGAACCCAAGACGCCGGGAGCCGCCAACCGTGGGCACGGCAAGACAGTGTTGCCCGGCTATTCCCATGGCGGACAGGTTGTTTCGGTGGACTACCCGCGACCGGCCGCGCCGCCGCCGCTGGACCCGCCGCCGGCAGGGCCGTCCGACGCGTTCACCGGGATTGCCCCCGACGCCGATTTGATCTCGATCCGGCAGTCCAGCCAGGCGTTTGGCCTCAAGGACGCCTACACCGGTGACGAGGACCCGCAGACCCGGCAAAAGCGGGACAACATTTTCACCATGGCGCGGGCGATCGTGCACGCCGCCGACATGGGCGCGCAGGTCATCAACATCTCCCAGGTGATGTGCATGAGTGCGCGCAGCCTCATCGACGCGCCTGACCTGGGTGCCGCGGTCCGTTACGCGGCCGTCGACAAAGATGCGGTGATCGTAGCTGCAGCAGGCGACACCAGTCAGCGCGACTGCAAGGAAAATCCGCTCGTTGATCCGTTGCACCCCAAGGATTCTCGCGACTGGAACGGTGTGACCACAGTGGTGACGCCGGCGTGGTTCAGCGACTACGTGCTGACTGTCGGTGCGGTGGATTCCTCCGGTGCGCCGATGGACAAATTGAGTGTGGCCGGGCCGTGGGTGTCGATCGCGGCACCCGGTACCGACGTCGTCGGATTCTCACCGCGAGATGACAGCCTGGTCAACGCGATTGACGGTCCGGACAACTCGTTGCTGGTGCCGTCGGGTACCAGCTTCTCCACGGCGATCGTGTCCGGTGTGGCGGCTCTGGTGCGGGCGAAATTTCCGCATCTGTCGGCGCACCAGGTCATCAACCGGTTGACCCACACCGCCAGGGCACCCTCTCGCGGAGTAGACAACCAGATCGGCTACGGGATCGTCGACCCGGTCGCAGCGCTGACCTGGGATGTACCCGAAGGGTCTGTGCTGCCCAAAGATTCGAAGTCACCGCTGAACATGCCTCCGGCACCGACGCCACGCAACATGGTGCCGGTGTGGGTCGCTGCCGGTGGATTTGGTGGAGCGCTACTAATAGCCGGCATCGTGTTCGGTGCAGCAATGCTGTTGCGAAAGACAGGGAGACAGTAAATGAAGGCACAACGCGAATACGGCCTGGCCCTGTCGTGGCCGCGGGTCACCGTGGTGTTTCTCATTGATGTTGCGTTGCTGGTGATCGCGAGTCATTGCCCGGCGTCTTGGCAGGCCGGTCACGCGGCCTTTTGGGTCGGTGTTGGTCTCGCCGTGTTGGTGACAATCGTTGCCCTGGTCACCAATGGCGGCGTTCCCATCGCGTCGGCACCGATTGCGCGAGTGCGAAATTGGTACGCCGATCCGGAGGCGCTGACCGTCGGCTGCACCCCTGCGATTGATCACCGTCGTCGCTTCAGCCGGGAAACGGTCGGAGTGCGCGAGTACGACGGCCAGCTGATCGGGGTGATCGAGGTAGAGGGTGCGGTGGAGACACCGTCGGGACGGCATCGCCATCGCGACGCGTTACCGGCCACTATGCCGCTGGAAGCGGTCATCGAGGCGCTGCGCCAGTTCGACGTCCGCCTTGACAGCGTCGACATCGTTTCGGTGGGAACACGCCGGGCCAGCAAAGGCGTCAAATCGGCGGTTCAAGATGATTTCGGGCCAGGCGGCGATCGACGCCCGCTCGAGGAGCGCAACACCTGGCTGGTATTGCGGATGGACCCGTTGCACAACGTCCAGGCAGTGGCCGCCCGCGATTCGGTGGCCAGCACTTTGGCGGCGGCTACCGAGCGTTTGGCCAATGATCTCGACGGGCGAAGCTGCTCGGCCCGACCGCTGACCGCCGACGAGATCATCGACGTCGACGACACCGTGTTGGCGGGGCTCCAGCCGGCTCATATCCGGCCGTACTGGCGGTACCTCAAGACCCCCGGCGGGTTCGTCACCAGCTTCTGGGTCTCACCTACCGACATCAACAGCGATACGCTCCAGGAGCTGTGGCTCACCGATGCCGACGTCACCGTGATGACGATCCGGCTCATCGCGGACGGTCGCGAAGCCGACGTGGCGGTGTGGGTGCGCTACCACAGTGACAAACGGCTGCGCAAAGAGACGTTCGGCGGACTGAACCGGCTCACCGGCCGTCAGCTGGGCGCGGTAGCCGCGAGCATTCCGGCGCCGAGTTCGCGTCGGCCGCTGCCGATGCCGAGCCGCATACTCGACGACGGCGAGGGTATCTTGGTTCCGGTGGGCGCGATCGCACAGATAAGTCACGCCGAAGCATTGCGATGACCCGGCCGCAGGCCGGCGCTGCGGATGCCCGCAACGCTATGGTTGCGGGCCTGCTGGCGTC
>DASZKQ010000126.1:0-6168 GCA_035552835.1 Mycobacterium sp.
CTCCTGGTTGGCCAAGAGGACCAGATTGGAATTGCCGTCGAGGAACACGTTTTGGGAACGGTATATCCCGGCGACCGGCGGGAATACGTCGTCCTGCCAGGTCTGTATCGTCCATTTCGACAGGTCGGGGCCTTGGCCGGCAGGTCCGTCAAACTCATCCTGGAAGATATAGGGCCCGGCGGGGCCCGCTGACGGCGCAGCCGGCGGGGCCGCATGGGTCGGGTTAGCGTGTGCTTCCGGGCCGCGGACCGCAGCCGCAGCCGCAAGCATGCCCATCCCTGTCGTCAACAACATGTTGCGTCGATTCATCTCCGGCACAGCACGACGATATAGGAGATGGCTTGGCGGCACGCGGAGGAGGCGGCAGAATTCGGCCTGCGTCGCTGATCCCATGGCGGTCCTGAGCGACTATAACCAGCCTGACCAGTGCGTATTCACCGGCGATCCGCTCGTCGCTTGCGGCCGACACCAGCCCCAACCCAAGGCTGAGCTTGCGGGCTTGGCAGACTGTGCGCATGGCACAGATAACTATGCGTGGAAACCCGATCAATACCGTCGGCGACTTGCCTGCCGTTGGATCCCAAGCTCCTGCCTTCACTCTGACCGGGTCCGATCTGGCACCAGTCAGCAACGACCAGTTCGGCGGTAAGCCCGTGTTGCTGAACATCTTTCCGTCAGTGGACACACCGGTATGCGCCACCAGCGTGCGCACCTTCAACGAACGCGCCGCCGCAAGCGGGCTGTCCGTGCTGTGCGTGTCCGAAGACCTGCCGTTCGCGCACGCGCGATTCTGCGGGGCTGAGGGTATCGAGAACGTGAAGACCGCCTCGGCGTTCCGTGACAGCTTCGGGCAGGACTACGGCGTCACTATCGCCGACGGTCCGTTCGCGGGGCTGCTGGCCCGGGCCGTCGTGGTGATCGGCGCCGACGGCAACGTCGCCTACTCGGAGCTGGTGCCGGAGATCGCGAACGAGCCGAATTACGATGCGGCACTGGCTGCGCTGAGCGCGTCGGCCTAATAGCTTCGCGGCAGACCGGCGACCATCGCTTCGACCTGCTCCCTGGTCAGTGTGGGGATACTTCCGTCGGGTAGTGCGAGGATGCGGTCGACGGCCAGTCCGTGCAGCCTGAATCTGGTTGCCAGAGCAGCGATTGCGCGGTCCCGGGCGGCCTCGTCGGCAGCGTCCAACACGTCGACGATATTCGAGTTCGTGCGGGCCGCCAGGCCATAGATCATGTCGGCCACGCCTTCGGGGTCGAACGTATCGAAGATGCCGTCGGCGACTCCCTCGGATATGAGCTGAGTCAGCAAGGGCCGGTACAGCTCTTGCTCAACGGCGAGAATGCGTCCGTAAAGATGCGCATTGTCGGGACGCAGCAACGACACCATCGCGGCCAACTGCTCCGGTCCGCTCATCGTCATGTTGATGTCAAAACCGGCCCGAAACACCGCGTTGAGCCGCTCCAGCGCGTCACCCCCGCATGCCGCCAGAGCGGCCTCGACGCTGGCGAAAGCCTCGCGAGCGCTGCGCTCGGCCAGGGCAGCCACCAGTGCATCTTTCGATGGAAACCAATGGTAGAAAGCACCCTTGGAGACTCCGGCGTCCGCGATCAGATCGTTCAGGCTGACATTCTCGTAGCCGTGCCGCAGGAACAGCCCGGCTGCCCGGTCCAGCAGCTCCGCCCTGCGGATATCGGGATGCTTGACTACCCGCGGCACTACGGCGTTCCCGGCTGCGGCTTCCAGCCGACGTAGGTCAGATAAAGCCCGGACAGCGCGAGCCAGACGAATACCACCCATATCGCCACGGTTGCGCCCGAGCTGTAGACCGCATCACCGGCCGCGTCATACGCCGCAGGAACAGTCAGCAAAAGCACCCCGCGTATCGCCAGAAACCAGCCCACCAGCGATACGATGATCGCCGCGGGGCTGCGCCAGTACTGGTGAAACGCGATGATGACCAGGCCGAAAATCAGAAGAATGGCACCAAACAGCCACGGCCACATCGGGTTTGACTTGAATTCAGTAAAGAGTGTTCGCATGTAGGAGCCGCGCACTGCGACCGTGGTCGGCACGATGGTGAAAAACGGGCCCAACGCGCGAGCGAACATGCGCGTGCGGACCTGCGCCTGCTCTGGTGTGCTCATTGCTACCTCCAATGTCCAGAGCAGAATGTATACCGACCACTGGTCGGTATACAAGACCAATGGTCGGTATTGCGAGCTGCTATCCGGAAAGCTGCTGCTCGCGGACCCCTACCGGGCCAAGCGCGACCAGCAGCACGCCGACGGCGAAGATCAGCCCGGTCAGCCACGGAAAATGCCCATCCGGCGCGAAGCCTCCAGCGGCAACGAACGCCAGGCCATAGGCCGCCATCGCGGCACCGGCCAGCAAGACCGGTTCGGCCCATCGATCGGGGAGCGGCGTCTTGAACATGACGAGCGGCGCCGCGAAAATGCGTCGGCCCCAGTACAACAGCACCATCTCGACCGCGGTCACCAGACTGAGGACGACCACCCATTCCAGCCGGGCTAGCCACCATTGCGCCGTGCCCTCGACCGGTTGGGGCAACAGCCTGGCGGGGTAGCCGACGATCGCCACAATCACGACAGGAATCATGTGCCACAGGTAAAGGGCCATCACGTTGCTATTGGCTGTCGTAAGTACCCGCTGGGCGAAAGCGGCACGCAGCGCCCGGTTGAGCGCGGGTGCAAGGGTTATCACCAGTCCTGCTTGCGCGCAGCCGAATGCCAGCATCGCCGCCGAGGGCGGGTCGGAGTTCTGCACGGTTTGGCCTGGCACGCCGATCATGCTGACCGGATAATGCCCCAGCAGGATCAGCAGCGCCAGCGCGACGGCCGATCCGCCGGCCAGCAGCGCGGGTCTGCGGCCGGCTAATAGCCCGTCGTGCCAAGCGATTCCGAGCTGGTAAAGCGCGCCCCAGCACAGCAGGTAGTTCAGCGGTCGCAGGTGGGGGAGGTGGCCGCCGAGTGAGACAACGTCGACCGCAATGACTCCCACCACGAGCAACGCCGGCGCCAACAGTCCCCAACGCCGTTGTGCGGCAATGGCAACCGGCGTCAAGCAGACCACCACCAGATAGACGGCGAGGAACCATAGATGCATCGCCACTGCCCAGCCCGCGTATTCCAGCGTGAAACCGGCAACATGGCGCCAGTCCAGGGCAACCACAACCGCCGAGATCACCCCGACATAGACCGTGGTGGGTCCGAGCACCCGGGCAAGTCGATGCCGCACCCAAGTCTGACGCGACACACCCTCGCTATCGTGCCGATGCGCCCAGGACACCGCGCCGGCGTAACCGGCGACCAGGAAGAATGTCGGGACGGCCTGAAAAGGCCACGTCAGCCATTGAGTCCACGGCTGGTCGACGAGCGGGTTCTGCCGACCGAACTGACCGTCGTGATAGGTCACCGATCCGGCGAGCCAGTGGCCCAGCACGATCAGGACCACACCCGAAACGCGGTAGAAATCCACCGCCAGATTTCGGGCTGCGCGCATGTTTTTCGCCTCGCGCCGTCAGACAGACGGCTTGATCGGGTCGTCCATGACCAGACAGTAGCGCGCGCTAGACCTGGGAATTTTCGGCTCCGCGCAACGGCGCCCACTCTTTGAGCGAGCCGTACTTCGATCCGTTCCGGTAAACTGATGTTCTCTTCGTCGAACTTCGGCGGTACCTAGCTTGGAAGGTGTCCCTATATGGTCACGCGGTCGTTGATCAGACTGGCTGTCGCAGGTGGCGGTCTGGCGTTGTCGTTGCTTGCTGGCGCCGGGATCGCGTCCGCAGACCCCGCCATGGACGCGGCAATCAACACCACTTGCAGTTACCCACAGGTGGTGGGGGCACTGAATGCCCAATCGCCGGCTGCCGCTGCGAAGTTCAATTCGTCGCCGATGGCGCAGGGCTGGTTGCGTTCCTTCCTCGCCTCACCGCCGCCCCAGCGTGCGCAAATGGCCCAGCAGGCACAGGGCATGCCGGGGGCTGCGCAATACATTGGGCTGATCGGCCAAATCGCCACCAGCTGCAACAACTACTGAGCGCGCGTTATGCGGTCACGGGACGCGTCTGGCCTTACCAGACACGTATCCAGTCGATGAGCATGTCTGCGGGATATGTCCCGGATCCGGGATCGCCGCCGCCGGAACCGGCAACCGCAAGGTTGAATACCGGAAAAGCGGTGTAGCCCGGCCTGTTGAACGGCCAATCCGGTAGGGAGCTCGCCGGCACGTCAAAGTATGGTTGCGCGCCGTCGACGTAGTCCTTCCAGAAGCGGATGCCCGTCTCGTCCCACTGGGTGCGCCAGGTGTGCCAGCCGCTGTCCACCGCGATGTTTTGGGTCTTCCATTCGCCACCGTTGGCTTTTGCGTGGACCGTGGTGGCCGAGGGCCAGCTGCCGTTGCCGTACCACTCCGTGACGTCGATTTCGCCCTGATCCTCATTGCCCAGCCAGTAGGCGGGCCAGGCACCGGCCGTCAGGCAATTGAGCTTGATCCGGGCTTCCCAGATGTGGCCGACACCGCCTCGCCACAGGCTTTGAACCTTGCCGCTGAAGTAGGTGGGGCCCTCTTTCGCAGCACGCAGGACGAGGTTGGAGTTGCCGTCGAGGAACACGTTGCGGCGTTCGTCGCGGTACTGCCCGATGTTCTCAGGTCGCTCCCAATACGTCGGATCCTTGATCGTCTCGCGGGCTGTCGCCACCGCCCACTTCGACGGATCAGGGGCCGAGCCGGCCGACCCGTCGAATTCGTCGTGGAAGAGGTAGGAACCTGCCGGTGCGTCTGGTGGGCGCGGATAAGCCCGGGCCTCCGCGATGGGGACAGCGGCTGCCAACACGCCGACCCCGGTCATCAACATCATCGTGCGACGGTCCATCTCGGGCATAGGCACAGCACGATAGCAGCCGGCTAGCTACCCCCGCGCATCCGTGACGGACAGCTCCGGTCAGATGTGAGCCAGGAGCCGCTCGGCGAACACGCCGGGGTGCTCCCGATGCATGAAATGTCCGCCGGGCACTTCCTCGACGATGTAGTCGCTTTCGAACATCCGCGCGGCGCCCCGGTAGTCCGAGGACACGACGATTGGATCGTCGACCCCCGCAAAGACCACCGTCGGCACGGTGATCCGCGCTTTGAGTGATGCGCTGGGTATTGGCGAGAGCTTTCGGTAGTAACCGAACGCGGCATTCAAACTCGCCGGGTTGGAGAAGCTCGCGCGGACGGCGTCGAACTCCGCTGTATCGGGATTCCAGTCCGGCGACCATCGCCGGTAGATCGCGGGAAGTGCCGCGAAGTCGTTGCGCGCGAAGCGGTTCGGCGCTCCCGGCAGCTTGTACGCCGCGAAGTGGCGGACACCCCAGAGCTTCTTCGGCGACGGTTTCAACGCCGCCGGGTGCGGAATGCCGATGACGAACAGCTTCTTCACTCGATCGGGGCCGAGCGCCGCGGCGCCGTAGGCGGCCGAAGCCCCCCAATCGTGGCCGATGACGACCGCGTCACGGGCGCCGAGTGCCTCGATCAACGCGAGCGGATCGCGCGCCAAGGTCTCTTGATCCGCGTCGCGATCCGGGATCGCGGTGGGGTAGTAGCCGCGCATGAACGGGCTGACCGCCCGGTATCCCTGGGCGGCGATTCGCGGCCGGAGATCGTCCCAGCTGTGCGCCGTATCCGGGAACCCGTGCAGCATGAGCAGCAGAGGCCCGGAGCCGTCCTCGAGATAAGCGAAATTCAGTCCGTTCGCATCGACAAAGTGGAGCTCATCAGCCATGGCTAACTCCAGACGACGCCTTCTGGTAAACGAGCCAGCGCAAATCGATCGGGGATTCCTCACGCTCGACGTCGAATAGATCAAGCCCGCTGGCCCAGTTGGCGAACCAGGCCGTGGGCGGCCAAGCACCGTCGGGCAGGTGAAGTTTCTCGTACTCGTAGGCGGAGTCGTCGGCAACGAGCTCAAGAGGTAGCTCGTCGGCCGCGTTCGTCATCTCCTCCCCGGTGAAGATCATGGTGTTGCACTGCTGCCCGAGTTCACGCGCGGCATCGTCGGGGACATACCCCCGGCGCGGCACGAAAGTGTTGAACAGCAATCGCCCGCCGGGAGCCAGACAATGCGCGGCGAGTTCGAACAAGCCACGCAGCTCCTGCGTCGTCCG
>DASZKQ010000127.1:0-4258 GCA_035552835.1 Mycobacterium sp.
GCGACGACCTGGATCGGGCGCATCAGCATGGTCGTGCTGCCACCAATCGTCTACTTCATCACCTACCGATGGGCCATCGGCCTGCAGCGCAGCGACCGCGCAGTGCTCGAGCACGGCATCGAAACCGGCATCATCAAACGCTTGCCGCACGGCGCCTACATCGAATTGCACCAGCCGCTCGGCCCGGTCGACGACCACGGCCACCCATTGCCGCTGGAGTACCAGGGCGCCTCGGTGCCCTCCAAGATGAACAGGCTCGGGTCGGGCGGCTCGCCGGGCTCCGGCAGCTTCCTGTTCGCCGACCCCGTCTCCGAAGACGCCGCGCTCGCCGAAGCCAGCCACGCCGCCGAACAACGCGCCCTCACCGCACTGCGGGAGCACCAGGACGGCAGCAACGGCTCACCGAACGGCCAGAACGGCCACCACTAGCTCCGATCTCATGCGGCCAGCGTGCGGCGCAACTGCCGCACCTGGCGCCACGGGACTAACGGCATGACCAGCGTGATGAATCCGGCGATCCCGTAGCTGGTCCACGAGAAGCCGTCGTGGCCAATCGCCATCAGGTAGGTTGCCGCCACGACCGCGAGCAGCGCTGCCCCCATCGTGCCCATCAATGCGGCGGTGCCGCGCAACCAGATTCGGTCCACCGCCGCGTCCGACAATGTCGACCGTAACGGGGTCAATCGCTCGGTACGGCCCGGCTGGGTGGTGGTCCGCGCGGGCCTATTCCCGGACCGGATCAGCTGCCCACTCACGGTGCGTGCCGGGGTCCCCGCCGATCGCGCGACCGGCCCGTCTCGAGTAACGCGCCGGGCGCGCAACAGCATCGGGATCGCCGCCAGGATGACGAGCGCAGAGATGACGATGATGCCGTAGAGCACCGACGACGCGTGCGGATTGCCCCTGGGGTCGTGGAAGCCGCGGCTTAGGTCCATCAGCGCCACGATGGCGGCCACGCTCATCCCCACCAACGCCAGCCAGACGGCGGCGCACGACCCGACCAGGATTCGATCGGCGGTAGCCGGCGCGACCCTGTTCCACGGACCCCAGGCTCCGGAGTACCTGTCGGGCATTAGCAGCTCGCTTGCGGTTGGTTGTTCTCGTTCGCCGACAACACCGTTCCGTCACTGGCGGTGATCTTGCAGTTGAGCTTGCTCAGCCGCAGCAAGCTGGTCGCCTCTATCGAGCCAACGTCGGACTGCGATATCGGGGTGAGCGTGATCGTCCACGGGATGTAGACGTTGGGCAGCGTACGTCGCATTCCAGAGGCGTCGGTGTAAGTGATCGTGATCTGGTCGAACGGCGCCTTGGTGCCGGTCACTGAATACGTGTACTGCCGAGGCGCGGCGGGGGCGCTCGGCGGCGGCGGTGCAGGTGCCGGAGCCGGTGCAGGTGCGGGGGCCGGTGCCGGGGCGGGCGGCGGTGGCGCCTCGGCCGGCGGCGGTGGTGGCGGTGGCGGCGGCGCCTCGCTGGTCGGCGGCGGTGGTGGTGGAGCCTCGCTGGTCGGCGGCGTCGGCGGCGCCGGCGGCGGTGTTGTGACGATGATCTCGTCCTGCATTGGCGGCGTCGACGTGGGCGCGGTACTCGGCGTCGCCAGCTTGTTGGTGTCGGTACGAGTGAACAGCAGCGATACCGACACCACCAGGGCGACCGCTGCGACAATCGCGGCGATGCCGACGATCCACGGCCAGCGTGCCGACGTGGCTTCTTCGTCGGCTGGCTCGTCGTAGCTCTCGTAGTCGTAGAGGTCCAGGTCGACGGGCACATACGGGCCGCTGGTGAAGTGTTCGGCCTCCGGAGCCGAGTACGCGCGGGAATAGATATCGGTTTGCGCCGTCTCGTTGCTCTCTTCGGCTCCCTCCCCCGTCACCTCTTGGCCGAATTCGTTACCACCCGCCTTGAATTCGCTGTCGCCTTGGCTGGGCTCAACGCCGGGGTCCAGTTCGCCGGACTCCGGTCCTGGTGGATTCGGCCCGCTCATGTGTGCCTGTCCTGTTCGACTACTTCACCGGGGCGCGCGCACTAGGGCTGGGTAGTTGAGCGCGCGCTCGGATGTTTCTCATTGTGCCTCGCGAAACCCTACCCAACCGGTACCTGCACGGCATTCTCGGTGAACGGGTCACGGATGAACTGATGCCCTGATTGTGACCTTGAACGAAGCCAGGCGGTACCGGCTAGTGCTTTTCGGGCCCGAGGTAGTACTCGAAGACCAGTCCGGCCGCCGAGCTCAGGATGAACACCACCCCGGCGACAATCAACCACGGCAGCCACAACGCAATGCCGACCGCGGCTACCGAGCCCGACAGCGCGATCAGAATCGGCCACCAGCTGTGCGGGCTGAAAAAACCCAGTTCCCCTGCGCCGTCGCTGATCTCAGCGCCCTCATAATCCTCCGGGCGGGTATCGAGCCGGCGGGCCACGAAGCGGAAGAACGTCGCCACGATGAGCGCCATCCCACCGGTCAGGGCGAGCGCCGTCGTGCCGGCCCACTCGATTCCGCCGGTGGCGAACAAGCTGGTCAGCACGCCGTAGAGCACCGCGCAGAAGACGAAGAACGCCGCCACGAATTCGAACAGCCTGGCTTCGATATGCATGGGGCTTCCTACTTACTGGCTTGGGGCGCGTGCTCGCCGCGGCGGGTCTCGAACGGGTGCGTGGTGACCGCGACCGGCGATTGGGCGATCGCCTGCAAGGCCTGAGCATTGGTCTTACCGCCGATCCGCTGCTGCAGGTAGGCCTTGAAATCGTTGGGCTGCACCACCCGGACCTCGAAGTTCATCATCGAGTGATAGGTGCCGCACATTTCGGCGCAACGACCCACGAATGCCCCGGTCCTGGTGATCTCAGCGACCTGGAAGACGTTGACGGAGTGGTTCGCGACGGGGTCGGGCATCACGTCACGCTTGAAAAGGAACTCCGGCACCCAGAAAGCGTGGACGACGTCGGCCGAAGCCAACTGGAACTCGATTCGCTTGCCCGCGGGCAGCACCAGTACCGGGATCTCGGTGCTGGTGCCCACCGTCTCGACCTTGTCGAAGTTGAGGTAGGTGCGGTCCTCGGTATTGAGCCCACGGACCGGGCCAACGAGCTCCTCGCCGCGCTTGTCTTTGCCCTCGGGCTTGGAGACCATCGCCGCTTTACGGGCCGGGTCGGCGCCGTCGTATTTGAGCGTGCCGTCCTTGAAATCGACCTTCTGGTAACCGAACTTCCAGTTCCACTGGAACGACGTGACGTCGACGACGACCTCCGGGTCAGACGCCAGGTGCAGCACCTTCTCCTGCACCACCACGGTGAAGTAGAACAGCACCGAGATGATCAGGAACGGTGTGACGGTAAGCACCAACTCCAGCGGCATGTTGTAGCCGAACTGGCGGGGCAATTCGGTGTCGGTGTCCTTGCGGCGGTGAAACGCGCTGGACCAGAAGATCAGGCCCCACACGATGACGCCGACCACTAGGGAGGCGATCACTGCGCCGATCCACAGCTGCCGGTTGTAGTCGGCCTCCGGGGTGATGCCCCTCGGCCAGCCCAGGCCCAAGACCTCCGACCAACTGCATCCGCTCAGCGTGACCGCCAGCATGCCGAGCAAGCCGGCCAGTACCGCCAGCCGAAGCCGACGAGAGCGTACGGAACGGCTTACCAACAAACCCTGCGAACGGCCTGGTTTGCGAGGTGTCACCGTGGCGCCTCCTGAATCACAAGCTGGACCGACAGAGAGTCGAATACTACGCAGCGTAAACCACGCGACGTAGCGAAGCTTTGCCGGAGTCCCCGCGCCCGGCGCGGGTACGCCGTCGGGCCCGCGACCTGCGGCAGCGCCGACCCCACCGCGTTGCGGCATACTTGTCGCGATGTGTGGACTGCTGGCCTTTGTGAGCGCTGCGGCCGGCGGTGATGCTTCGACCTCTTCGGGCGCGGGCGCCCATACGGCCGACGCCGTCGCCGGCGCAGCGCACCTGATGCGCCACCGCGGACCCGACGAGCCGGGCACTTGGGCCGATCCTGCCGGGACCGTCGTGTTCGGCTTCAACCGGCTGTCCATCATCGACATCGCGCATTCGCATCAACCGCTGCGCTGGGGGCCGCCGGAAAGCCCCGGCCGGTATGAGTTGGTGTTCAACGGCGAGATCTACAACTACTTGGAGCTGCGCGCCGAGCTCGCCGAGCGCCACGGCGCCGTCTTCGCCACCGACGGCGACGGTGAGGCCATCGTCGCCGCCTATCACTATTGGGGCGCCGACGCGCTGACCCGGCTGCG
>DASZKQ010000128.1:0-5293 GCA_035552835.1 Mycobacterium sp.
GCGGGATCGCCGCCGGGCTGCCAGCGAAACGGTCGACTCGGCTCGGAAGCGATGCGCGCGAGGGTGGCGTCGTTCACTAGTCCGGCCATCGACTCCGCGGACGACGGAATGCCGTTGAGCGTGGCCGGCGGTAGCGGATGCAGCCGACCCTGGCTGTAGATCAGCGGGCGGGCTCCGGTGGTCCCGACTTGCCGGTTCGCCAGTCCCAGTTCGGCTAGCAGCGCCGGCATCTCGGGGCGGCGCACGACGAACGCTTCGGCGCCGACGTCGATGGGAACCCCGCCGACTTGCTCGGTGCGCAGCACCCCGCCGAGCCGGTCGGCTGGGTCGAACAGCGTGATGCTCGCCTGGTCACCGAGGGCCGCCCGCAACCGGTAGGCCGCTGTCAGGCCCGAAATACCGCCGCCGACAACATAATACGAGGGAGTCATAGCGCGTGGACCAGTGACACCAGTTCGGTGAGAACGCCGGGATCGGTGTCCGGCAGCACGCCGTGCCCGAGGTTGAAAATGTGCCCGGCCGCGCCGGCGTCCACCGCGTTTCGTCCGTCGTCGACCACCCCGCGGGCGGCCTGCTCAACCGCCGGCCAGCCGGCCAGCAACACCGTTGGATCGAGATTGCCTTGCACCGCGGTACCGGTTTCGATTCGGGCGGTGGCGTCGACCAGCGAGGTTCGCCAATCGACGCCGATGACCGTTGCACCCGCCTCCGACATCGCACCCAGGAGTTCGGCGGTGCCGACCCCGAAATGCGTCATCGCGACGCCGCGGTCGGCCAGCGTGCCGAATATCCGCGCGCTGTGCGGCAACACATAGCGCCGGTAGTCGGCAAGCGACAGCGCGCCCGCCCACGAGTCGAACACTTGAATCGCATCCACCCCGGCATCGAGTTGGAGCGAAAGAAACGCGATGGTGAGGTCAGTCAGCTTTTCCATCAGCGCATGCCAGCAGGTCGGCTCGGACAGCATCATCGCCTTGGTGCGCGCGTGGTGGCGGCTCGGGCCGCCTTCGACCAAATAGGACGCCAGCGTGAACGGCGCACCGGCGAACCCGATCAGCGGAACATCGTCGAGCGCTTGCACGAGCAGCGAAACCGCGTCCGATACCGGTTGAACACGTTGCGGCTCAAGTGGTTTCAACGCATCGATATCGGCGGTGGCGCGCACCGGCGCTGCGATGACGGGTCCGACGTCAGGGACGATGTCCAGGTCGACACCGGCGCCGCGCAGCGGCACCACGATATCGGAGAACAAGATCGCGGCGTCGACGTCGTGGCGGCGTATCGGCTGCAGGGTGATCTCGGCGATCAGCTCGGCGTCGAAGCAAGCGTCCATCATGCTGCTGCATGCCCGCAGCGCACGGTATTCCGGCAGCGATCGGCCGGCCTGACGCATGAACCACACCGGCACCCGGTGCGGCTTGCGGCCGGTGGCCGCGGCCAGGTACGGCGAGTCGGGCAGCGTGCGACGGGTACTCATCAGATCCAATGCTGCCACGGGCAGCGGGTGGCGCGGTCCGCCAGGGACGATCCCCTGCCTCAGCCGCCGACCGGGGCGTGCGTAACCTGCCTAACATGCCAGTTCGCCACCCAGAAGTCAGCTACGACGAGTTCCCAAGCCTACGAATCGAACGCGCCGACCAGCCTGGTCAAGAAGGGGTGCTGAACCTGATTCTTGATGCTCCCGGGCTGAATTCGGTCGGGCCGCAGATGCACCGCGACCTCGCCGACATCTGGCCGGTGATCGGTCGCGACCCCGACGTGCGCGTCGTCTTGGTCCGCGGCGAGGGCAAAGCGTTCTCCTCCGGGGGCAGCTTCGACTTGATCGACGAGACCATGGGTGAGTTCACCGACCGGCTGCGCATCATGCGCGAGGCTCGCGATCTGGTGCTCAACATGGTCAACTGCGACAAGCCGGTGGTTTCGGCGCTTCACGGCGCGGCAGTCGGTGCGGGTCTGGTGGTGGCGCTGCTCGCCGACGTCTCGGTGGCCGGTCGAACCGCCAAGATCATCGACGGCCACACCAAGCTGGGTGTAGCCGCGGGCGATCACGCGGCCATCTGCTGGCCGCTGCTGGTGGGCATGGCCAAGGCCAAGTACTACCTGCTCACCTGTGAGGCGCTGTCCGGCGCGGAAGCCGAACGGATCGGGCTGGTGTCGATTTGTGTGGACGACGACGAAGTGCTCGGCACCGCAACCCGCATCGCGGCGGACCTGGCGCAAGGCGCGCAGTCGGCGATCCGCTTCACCAAACACAGCCTCAACCACTGGTACCGGATGTTCGCGCCCGCCTTCGAAACCTCCCTTGGCCTGGAGTTTCTCGGGTTCGGCGGGCCTGACGTCGCCGAGGGTCTGGCCGCTCACCGCGAGAAGCGGCCAGCTCGTTTCTCCGCCGACTCGCCCTAAACGGCGCGCCTTTTTCCGCGTGTCCGCAGATAGGTCTAGCGTCAGAGGTCGTGCCTCCGCCTGCGACGATGCAGGACGGAGAGATGAGGAGGAGCGGCGCTCGTGAGTACAGCCGAACCGGCCCCGTTCCGCGAGGCGGTCGCGGCGATGAGTGGCGCCAGCGCACGGCCGGAAATCGAGCTGGGCCCCATCCGGCCGCCACAGCGTCTCGCGCCGTACAGCTACGCGCTTGGCGCCGAGGTCAAACGTCCCGAGGGCGACGTCGTGTCGGAGCAGTCCGAGGGTGACGCGTTCGGCCGGCTGATCCTGCTCTACGACCCGGATGGGGCCGACGCGTGGGACGGCACCATGCGGCTGGTCGCCTACATCCAGGCCGATCTGGACTCCAGCGAGGCCGTCGACCCGTTGCTGCCGGAGGTGGCGTGGAGCTGGTTGGTCGAAGCGCTGGACAAGCGCGCCGACCAGGTCACCGCGCTCGGCGGCACCGTCACCGCCACCACCTCGGTGCGCTATGGGGACATCTCCGGACCGCCGCGCGCCCATCAGCTGGAACTGCGCGCGTCCTGGACCGCGATCACTCCGGACATCGGTACACACGTCGAGGCATTTTGTGAGGTGCTCGAGCATGCTGCGGGGCTGCCACCGGTCGGGGTGACGGATTTGGGCACCCGGCCCCGCGTCTGAGATGGTCGAGGCGACAGCTGAAACGCCGGACAGCGCGGAACCAGACGTAACGCCGCTGCTTCATCCCGCCGACGGTGTGCCCGACCTGTCGACGAGTGCCGCCGAGATCGCTGCCGCCGCAGAACTACTGGCCGGCGGCCACGGCGCGTTCGCGGTCGATGCCGAACGGGCGTCGGGGTTTCGTTACTCCAACCGCGCCTACCTAGTTCAGATTCGCCGGGCCGGCGCCGGCACCGTGCTCATCGATCCGGTCAGCCACGGCAGCGACCCGCTGACCGTGCTGCGGCCCGTCGCCGAGGTGCTCGCCGAAGACGAGTGGATTCTGCACGCGGCCGATCAGGACCTGCCGTGCCTGGCCGAGGTCGGCATGCGACCGCCGGCGCTGTATGACACCGAGCTGGCCGGGCGGTTGGCCGGCTTCGACCGGGTCAACCTGGCGGCCGAGGCACAACGGCTGCTCGGTGTGGGTCTGGCCAAAGGTCATGGCGCCGCGGACTGGTCCAAGCGTCCGCTGCCGCCGGCCTGGCTGAACTACGCGGCCCTCGACGTGGAAGTCCTCATCGAACTACGAAACGCGATCGCGGGCGTGCTTGCTGAGCAGGGCAAAACAGGTTGGGCCGCAGAGGAATTCGACTACCTGCGGACGGTGGGTGAGGCGCCGCCGCCGACCCGCCGGGACCGCTGGCGACGCACGTCCGGTATCCATAAAGTGCGCAACCAGCGCGGCCTGGCTGCGGTTCGTGAATTGTGGACTGTGCGAGACGAAATCGCGCAACGCCGCGATATCGCTCCGGGGCGCATCTTGCCCGACACGGCGATCATCGATGCCGCCACCGCCGACCCGAAGACCCGCGACGACTTGATCGCCCTGCCGATATTCGGCGGTCCCAGGCAACGCCGTAACGCCGCGACATGGTTGGCGGCGTTGAAATTGGCGCGGGAAGCGCCCGGTCCCGCGGAGGAGGCCGAACCGCCTAACGGGCCACCTGCGCCGGCACGCTGGCACAAGCGCAGACCGGAGGCCGCAGCGCGACTGGATGCCGCCCGCGCTGCGCTGCGCGAACTCTCCGAGCAAGTCTCGGTGCCGACCGAGAACCTGGTCTCGCCCGATCTGGTGCGACGGCTGTGCTGGGATTGGGAGGGCGCCGACGATCCGGCGACGGCGATTAACGAATTTCTGGCCGCCGGGCAGGCCCGCGGTTGGCAACGTGAGCTGGTGGTGCCGGCGCTGACCGAAGCGTTGAAACCGGTTGCTGCCTCCACCGAAATCGACAGCAGCGCGCAAAAGTTCGAGTAGGCATGACGCTGCCGTCGATCTCGGCGACAACAGGTCGACTATTCCAGGTGTTCGCTGATCTCGGCTGCGGACTCAACACCATTGCCCAGGCCGATTGTCCGGCTCAGCGCCGCCACCCAGCCGGTGATCTGCCGGGCCACGTCCTGCTCAGTCAAACCGGCTTCGGCGAGCACCTCTCCGCGCGATGCGTGGTCGAAGAATTGTTGCGGCAGTCCGACATCGCGGCACGGCACATCGATCTCTTTGCGCCGCAACGCCGCTGACACCGCCGAACCGACGCCGCCGTTGACGCCGTTGTCTTCCATCGTGACGACCAGCTTGTGCCCGAGCGCCAATTCGGCCACCACGTCCGAAACCGGCAATACCCACCGCGGGTCGATCACCGTCACGCCGATGCCCTGGTTGCGCAGCCGCTCAGCCACCGCCAGGCCCGTCGACGCGAACGCCCCGACCGCCACCAGCAACACCTCGGCGGTCAGGCCGTCGGCCGGCACCGCGAGCACGTCCACTCCGCTGCGGCGTTCAAGAGCCGGAATATCCTCGCCGACATCGCCTTTCGGGAATCTGATCGCGGTGGGGCCGTCGTCGATGTCAAGCGCCTCACCGAGCTCCTCACTCAGCCGGGTACCGTCCCTGGGCGCGGCTACCCGCATGCCGGGGACGATGCCCAGCATCGACAGATCCCACATGCCGTTGTGGCTGGCACCGTCCGGGCCGGTGATCCCGGCTCGGTCGAGCACCATGGTCACCGGCAGCTGGTGCATCGCGACGTCCATCATGATTTGGTCGAACGCGCGGTTGAGAAATGTCGAGTAGATCGCCACCACCGGGTGCAGCCCACCCATGGCCAATCCGGCCGCCGACGTCATCGCGTGCTGCTCGGCGATGCCGACGTCGAACAACCGATCG
>DASZKQ010000129.1:0-8413 GCA_035552835.1 Mycobacterium sp.
GAACGCCTCATGTTTGTTGCGGCCGCGGAACCGCGCACCCACTTGCACCGCTTTGGCGCCTTCAAGCCACTCGACGGCCTGCAATTCGGCTGAGCAGCGCGCGGGCAGGCCGATGTCGGTCACCAAATCCCATGCCGTGCGGACATCACACCGAACACGCTGTGTCACTTCGACTGTGGGTTGATCGCGGTATCGCATTGTTTCGTCCTTCTTGGTGCCCACCGGGGCAGGTGCCATCCCTTTTGCAATAGTGGCTAGCATGCCAGCCATGAAGGTCGGCGCGATGATCGAACCCCGCTTAGCGGGCGCGGCGGAGTTCGCAGTCGCCGCCGAGCGGATCGGTGTGACGTCGTTGTGGGTGCCCGAGGTCTGGGGTTACGACGCGCTGACCGGGCTGGCTTATCTGGCCGCCAAGACGTCGTCGGTCAAACTCGGAACGTTTGTCGTGCAGTTGGGTTCGCGCAGCCCGGCGCTCTTGGCGACGTCGGCGCTGAGCCTGCAGGAGCTCTCTGCGGGCCGCTTCATCTTGGGCATCGGCACCTCGGGACCACGGGTCATGGAGGGCTGGCACGGTGTCCGGTTCCGCAAACCGGTGCAGACCACCCGGGAGACCATCGAGATCATCCGCATCATCAGCCGCGGCGAGCGGCTTGAGCACGCCGGCGAGGTCTACCCGCTGCCACTGCCGGACAGTCGAGGCTCCGCGCTGCGACCGCTGGTGCGGCCCGATCATGTTCCGGTGTACGTGGCGGCGATGGGCCCGCAAAACCTGCGACTGACCGGCGAGGCGGCCGACGGCTGGCTGGGCAACGCCTTCATCCCGGAAGCCGCGGAGGTGTTTTTGGGCCCGTTGCGGGAAGGGGCTCAGCGGGCCGGTCGCACCCTCGACCAGCTCGACCTGGTCGCCCCGGTCGCGGTCGAGTTCCACGACGATCAAGCCGCCGCCGACGGCGCAGCGCGCCGCCACGCCGACGGATACGCGTTCACCATCGGCGCCATGGGCGCCAGCGGTTCGGGCGTCGGGACCACGCACAACTTCTACAACAATGCGTTCACCCGCCTGGGTTACGGGACGGAAGTCGAAACCGTCGCCGGGCTGTGGCAAGCGGGGAAACACGACGAAGCCCGCAGCTCGGTCCCGCTCGACCTTGGCCGCCTCACCAATCTGCTCGGCACACCGGACGCCATCGCCGATCGGGTGAAGCGCTACCGCGCAGCGGGCATCACGACGCTGTTGGCGAAACTCGAGGGCGACCCCGAGCAGCAGCTGGCGACATTGCAGCGGTTAGTTGCCATCGCTGAGTCGGCCTGAAGTCCACGTGCTAAGAGCTTGATGCAGCTAGGCGGCCAGGCCGTCGCGCCCAGTCTTTTGCGCCTTCCCAACAACCCCTATGCTCCGCTTGTCGCGGCGCCAACCCCGCACAGTGGCAATCGCGGTCTTCAAGCCCCGGCGGTGTCCGGTCGCCGGATCGGTGCCGGCAAAGTTCTCGTCCAGCACGGAGAACATCGACTCGCTGCGGGTCTCCGGTGCGTTGTCGGCGGTGTCGCGCAGGTACTTGTCCGGCAGCGACAGCTTCGCAATGGTCCGCCAGGTCTTGCCGTATTGCATCAGGAAAGAGCCTGTGGTGTAAGGCAAGTCGTACTTGTCGCAGAGCTCGCGCACCCGCACTGATATCTCGGCATACCGGTTACTCGGCAGATCCGGGTACAGGTGGTGTTCGATCTGGTGGCAAAGATTTCCGCTCATGAACCGCATGGCCGGCCCGGCGTTGAAGTTGGCACTGCCCAGCATCTGCCGCAGATACCACTGGCCCTTGGTCTCGCCGATCATGTCGGTCTTGGTGAATTTCTCGGCGCCGTCGGGGAAGTGGCCGCAGAAGATCACTGCGTTGGCCCATAGATTGCGGATCACGTTGGCGACCGCGTTGGCCTTCAGGGTCGACTTGTACGTGGCGCCGGGTGACAGCGCGGTCACCGCCGGGAACGCGACATAGTCCTTGAACACTTGGCGACCGGTCTTGGCCAAGAACTCGTCGATCCGCTGCCGGGATTCGTCGTGGTCCATCCGCTTCTTGGCGATCTTGCCGATCTCGACATGCTGCAGCCCGACTCCCCATTCGAACCCGATCGCAAGCATCGTGTTGAACAGAAGGTTGAGCAGGTTGAAGCGCTTCCAGGGCTGGTCTCGGGTCACGCGCAGCAGGCCGTAGCCGACGTCGTCGTCCATACCGAGGATGTTGGTGTACTTGTGGTGCACGAAATTGTGGGTGTAACGCCAGTGCTTGGACGACCCGGTCATGTCCCACTCCCACGTCGAGGAGTGAATCTCGGGGTCGTTCATCCAGTCCCACTGGCCGTGCATGACGTTGTGGCCGATCTCCATGTTCTCGATGATCTTGGCCACGCCGAGGGTCAGGGTGCCCGCCCACCAGCCTGATCGCCGCGAGCTGGCCGCCAACAGCACCCGGCCGGCGACCTCCAGCGCGCGCTGTGCAGTGATTGTGCGGCGGATGTAGCGGGCATCCCGCTCGCCGCGAGAGTCTTCAACATCCTGGCGGATGGCATCCAGCTCAACGGCCAGGTTTTCGATGTCGGCGTCCGTCAGATGTGCGAATACGTCTAGGTCGGTGATTGCCATCGCCTGTCCTCTCCGTAGTCTTGCAGTTCGTAACCTACGCTATCGTAACCTACGAAACCGTAGGTTACCAGCGAGTAACACCTAAACGTCGAGTACGCAATCGCCCGACGCGGCCGAAATGCAGGTCTGCACGCGTGTTCCCGGTTCATGTTCAGCACCGGTTCGCAGGTCCCGAACATGGCCTTCCAGCAGACCGACCACGCAGGATTGGCAGATCCCCATCCGGCAACCGAACGGCATCTGCACGCCCATCCGTTCACCGGCATCCATCAGCGAGGTCGCCGCATCGGCGGTGGTGCTTTTTCCGCTCTTCGCAAACGTTACCGTGCCGCCGGCGCCGGCCGGCGCCGCGCGCGACACCGCAAAGCGTTCGAGGTGCAAGCGGTCCTGAACACCGGCCACCGACCAGGCGCGCTCGGCGGCGTTGAGCATGGATTCGGGTCCACACGCCCAGGTCTGCCGGTCGCGCCAGTCTGGCACCTCGGTGTCGAGCCGCATCAGATCGAGCCGTCCCTGGCTGCGCGTCGTGCGCAGCCGCAGCCGATATCCCGGATGATCGCGGGCCAGTTGATCAAGCTCCGCGCCGAACATCACCTCATCCGCGGTGGGCGCCGAATGCAGGTGGATCACATCGGTGATCTGATCGTGGCGAACCAGCGTGCGCAGCATCGACATCACCGGGGTGATGCCCGACCCGCCGGTGATGAACAACACAGCCGGTGGCGCCGGATCGGGCAGCACGAAATTCCCTTGCGGCGCGGCCAATCGCACGATCGTTCCGGGCTTGACGCCGGCCACCAGGTGGGCGGAAAGGAAGCCCTCGGGCATTGCCTTGACCGTGATGGTCACCGTGCGGGCGCCCTTGACCGGGCTCGACGTCAGCGAATACGAGCGCCACCGCCAGCGGCCGTCAACCAGCAGCCCGATCCCCATGTACTGACCCGGCTCATAGTCGAAGCCGAAGCCCCAGCCTGGCTTGATGACCAGCGTCGCGGAGTCGTGGGTCTCCCGCCGGACCTGCAGGATCCGACCCCGCAATTCCCGCGCTGACCACAGCGGATTGGCCAGTTTCATATAGTCGTCGGGCAGCAGCGGCGTGGTGATGCGATGGGCAAGGCTGCGCAACACGTGCCAGCCGGGATGGGTGTCCACGCCAGCCACCGTAATCGGCGTGGTCTCGACGATGTTGGCTGTGACCCTCGCGATTTTCCTGTCCATTGGGAAAACTCCTGCCCTCGTAACCTACGGTACCGTAACCTACGGTACCGTAGCCACTGCTGATTGCCCGCGTCCTCCTCACGCCGCCTTGCGGCGTGCATCGTCACCGGGCGCGCTAGAGCAGCTCGAGCAGAAACGGCAGCTCTTGGGTGGCGTACCAGGCCAGATCGTGGTCCTGCGCGTCGCCAACCGTCAGCTCGGCGTCTTCGTCACCGAGGTCCGCCTGGTCAATGACTGCGATCGCCGCCGTGACATCGGTCTCCGCGGCGGCATTGTCGACGAACGCGGCGATCACATCGTCGATCGCCACCGGGGCCCCGATCCGCACGACGGCGTCATCGAGATCCGGGCGCAACGTCACGTCGCCAACATCGGCAACCAGCACCGCGCGCCGCGGCGGCAACGTGTCCCCCGGCTGCTCCGAAGCGTCGGCGGCGGCCAGCAGTCGCAGCGAGGCCAACGCCGCCTCGCGCAGCGCGACTTCGCCGAGCTCGTCGTCGTCGCCTTGCGCGTAGGCCTCCCGCAGTCTCGGCGTCACCGCGAACGCGGTGCCGTTTAGCGGCAGTAACGAACCATCGGCGACGAGTTCCTGCAGCATGGGCAGGGTTACCGGCACGTAGATCTGCATCTTCGAAGCGGTTACTCAGTAGGGGCTGTCAACGTTGACACATAGTCGTCTACGTAGGTCGACAGCTCGCGCGGTGGCCGCTGATAGTTGTCGCTGACCACCGGACTGGCGGGCAGTTTCACCTTCGGTTTCTTCACGTCGCGATAGTCAATGGTGGACAACAGATGTGCCATCATATTGAGCCGAGCGTGTTTCTTGACATCTGATTCCACGACATACCACGGGCTACCCGGCGTATCGGTGTGCACCATCATCTCGTCTTTGGCACGTGAATAGTCCTCCCACCGATACAACGATTCCAGATCCATTGGGCTGAGTTTCCATTGCCGCACAGGATCATTCAGCCTCGCTTTAAACCGACGCAGCTGCTCGTCTTCGGACACCGAAAACCAGTACTTGCGTAGCAGGATCCCTTCTTCGATGAGCATCTGTTCGAAGATCGGTGTCTGCCGCAGGAACAGCGCATGCTCTTGCGGTGTGCAAAAACCCATGACTTTCTCGACGCCGCCACGGTTGTACCACGACCGGTCGAAGAGCACGATCTCCCCTTTGGCGGGCAGATGCGCGATATACCGCTGGTAGTACCACTGCCCGCGTTCCCGGTCGGTCGGCGCGGGCAACGCGGCGATCCGTGCGACGCGCGGATTGAGATATTCGGTGATTCGTTTGATCGTGCCGCCCTTGCCCGCCCCGTCACGGCCTTCGAAAGTCACCACGATCCGGGCACCGGAAAACCGCACCCACTCTTGAAGTTTGACGAATTCCGTTTGCAGCCGGAACAATTCGGCTTCATACACCGCGTTAGAGATCGTCGGCGGTGAAGTCTTCTTCGACTTTCGCTTCTTCGGTTGCTTTGCCTTCGCCGACGTATCGGTGGCAGATCCAGTGCTCACACCATCAAATGGTAGGTCCGCAAGCGGGCTTTCCACTAGCGAATAGCAGCTCTATTGCGCGGCTTCCAGCAATTCATCCAGCGATTCGGCCAACAGCACCGGTAGCATGTCGACATCGCTCATCGCATCCCGGTCAGCGTTGATGCCGAAATACAACGTGCCGTTGTAAGAGGTCACGCCGATGGCCAGCACCTGGTTATTGAGCAGCGGCGGTACTGCATAGCTCTCCAACAACTTTGCGCCGGCCATATAAATCTGCGACTGTGCGCCTGGCGCATTGGTGATCAACAGGTTGAACAACCGCGCCGACAAGCCGGTGGCGACCCGAATACCCATGGCGTGCAGTGTCGGCGGCGCAAAACCCGACAATGTCACGATGGTTCGGGCATCGACCAGGCTGGCCGCGGTCGGGTTGGATTCGGTGGCGTGCGCGATCTGCGACAGCCGCACAACCGCGTTGCCCTCCCCTACCGGCAGGTCGACCAGAAAGGGCGCTACCTGGCTGATCGCCCGCGCCCGGCCCGATGAGTCGAATGTCTTGTCGACGTAGACCGGCAACGGCGCCATCGCCCGCACGGTTGCGGTTGGTGCCGCCGCCTCGCCGCGGGACAACAGCCAGTTACGCAGCGCGCCGGTGATCACCGCCAGCACGACATCGTTGACGTCGCAGTTGTAGCGCGCTCGAATGGCCCGGTAGTCATCAAGACGTCGACTGGCAACCGTGAACCGCCGGTTGCGCGAGACCCTGGTGTTCAGCGGGCTGCTGGGCGCAGTGCCCCGCGCAAGCGTGCGAGCGACGTCGAACATCCGTCGACCCACCTCGATGAGTTGACCCGAATTGGTCGCCAGCTCGGTGATTCCGGTCCGGACCGCCCGCAGCTGCACCCGGGGGCGGGTGGCCCAGTCGCCGACGGCGCCCAACAACAGCCGCGTGGTGCCTGGTTCGCGGGCCGGTACCCAGATGTCCTCGACGAACGGCGGCGGACGGCGGCTGCGGTCGGCGATGACGTGGCTGATCTCCACCGCGCCCATTCCGTTGATCAGCGACTGGTGCGACTTGGTGTAAAGGGCGAGGCGATCTTTGGCCAGGCCCTCCACCAAGTACATCTCCCAGAGCGGCCGGGACTTGTCCAGCGGTCGCGCAGCCAGCCGGCCGATCAGTTCGTGCAATTGCTCGTCGCTGCCTGGCGACGGCAGCGCCGAGCGCCGAACGTGATAGCTGATGTCGAAATCGCGGTCGTCGATCCACACCGGCCGGGCTAGGCCCATGGTCACTTCGCGGACTTTCTGCCGGTAACGCGGTACCTGCGGCAGCCGCTGCTCAACGGTGGCCAGCAACGCCTCGTAGCTCAGCCCGGCGCGCGGCTGCCGCAGAATCGACAGCGAGCCCACATACAGCGGGGTGGCGGTGTTCTCCAGGTCATAGAACGACGCGTCCGAAGTGGACAACCTCGCCACGTCGCCTCTCCCCTTGCAATCCCTTGCAAATTCACCGAACCGACCGATCTGCCGCTCACGGTAACCGTCCACGCGGGCGAGCCGCAGCGCGGGTACGCGCCCGCGCCGATTGTGCGATGATCATCACAGTCGTCTGCCACTCTCCCGCAGGCCTACTTTTTCGGCCCCTTCGTAAGCATTGGGAGAGTGCAGTGTTGACCAGCCCCAGCCCATCCGACCGTGACGCGTTCGCCGTCATGCCCGTCGTCGATTACGAACCGCCGGCGCGCGATGTCCGGCCTTGTCGGCCACCCTCACCCACAGCGCTGCGGCGGCCCAATACGCATGTGCAGCAACGACATTCTAAGGGTCCCGCGGCGGCCGACGCATCGTCGACCATGTCCGCGCCGATGCGGCAGGCGGCGTGCTTCGCCGACGCCGCCCTGCGTCGGGTGCTGGAAGTCCTTGACCGTCGTCGCCCGGTTGCGCAGCTACACGGGCTGCTAGCCGCCGGCCTCGTCGACTCTGTGCTGTGCGCCAATCGGTTCACGGCTGGCCGGCTTGCGGCCGATGATGGCGCGGCGGCGGTGTTGTGCCGGTTGCGGCTGCAGGCGGTGGGGGCCCCGGACCGGGTCGCCGCAGCCGAGGTATTCGGGAGCTATCGCCGCGGGCGCCGCATCCACGCCATCGCCTGCCGCATCGAGCGGGTCGTGGGCGGACGCTGGCAGGTGGTCGCCCTGCACATCGGTTGACTCGAGCTAGGTTGGATTGCCCGACTCTCCCCCGCAAGCGGGAGGTACCCCCACCTCATCGCGCTGCGCGCTCTGCATCGTCGCCTGGCTACGTCACCTTGCGAGCGCCGACCGGCTACTCCCGATTGCCCGGCTTCTCAACGGGCCGTTACACGGCCCGCATCGACGCCGGGCGTGCGCCACCCGTGAACCGGGTCAGCACCGGCCCCACTATCGCCAGCACGAACACATATGACGTTGCAAGCGCAGAAACCCCGGTGATCGAGGTGCCGACCAGGCCGATGATGATCAGCGAAAATTCGCCTCGGGCCATCAGCGTTGTGCCAGCGCGCAACTGCCCCCGCCGCGCCACTCCTTCGCGCCGCGCGGCGAACACCCCGGTGGCCACCTTCGTCGCTGCGGTGACCGCGGCCAGGATCACGGCTATCGGGAGCTCCGGTAACAGCTGTGCAGGATTCACCGGCAGGCCGACCGCGACGAAGAAGATCGCGGCGAACAGGTCGCGCAGCGGACCCAGCAGCTTTCGGGCTCGTTCTGCAGTCTCACCGGTGAGGGTCAGGCCGACTAGGAAGGCGCCCACGGCGGCCGACGCGTGCAGGTGCTCGGCCAGCGCTGCAACGATCAGCGTGATGCCGAGGACCCTCAGCAGCAGCTGCTCGGAATCCGGGTGCGTCACCAGCCGGCCGACGTGGTGGCCCCAGCGATACGACGCGGCAAATGCCATGCACAGCGCCGCGATCGCGGCGGCCACCTCGACGATCGCGAGCAACCAGCCGCCGCCCGCGCCCAGAACCGCCACCAGCGGCAGATAAACCGCCATCGCGAAGTCCTCGAGCACCAGCACCGC
>DASZKQ010000130.1:0-2593 GCA_035552835.1 Mycobacterium sp.
AGGGCATGAAGGACCGGGCGTGGGAGTCCACGACTCGCTCCAGTTGTGGGACCGCCAAATTGCCGACAGCCGCTGCCAACACCCACAGGCCGATGATCAGGACCGCATACCGGCCGGTGAGGCGCGCGAGCGCTCCCGTCCTGTCATGCAACGGTCTGTCGATCGCTCGTCGATCCGCCGAAGAGGTCTATGGCCATGTGCTCGTCGCGAGACAGGGACCGCACCCCCAGCGACCGTCGCGAAGCGACATCCAACAGCGCGTGCAGACCGGGCTGCGCGGTGGCGAGGTCGGCCCTCGCCTGCTCGGAGGAAACGCCGTCGTGCGCCGCCTGATCCAGCTTCGCGACTAATGTCGTCATCCAGCGGTGCCGCAGCGAAAGCAGCAACCCCTCCTCGTCACCGAACAGCCGTGACACCTCGGACGCCCTGTCGCCCAGCTTCAGTGCCGTCTCGGGGTCGGTCTCGGCGGCTTGGATGAGTTGGGCCATGAAGGCCATGCGATCGTGCAGCAGTGTCCATGTCATGACTCCAGACGCTAGGTTGGCAGACCGCCGCTGCGCGTCGTGCCGAAGTGCAGTCTTTGTCTCCTACCACGGGCGGAGATGGCTACCGACCGCAGGATGATGTGACGAAGAGCCGAGCTCTTCTAGGATTGGACGATGTCGCATGCCGCGGGGGGTTACCTGCGGGAACAGCTTCGCCGACGAAGCGAGCTGATTCCTGTCGGTATCACCTGGGTGTCGTTTATCGCGGTTGACGCCATCGAGGTGCTGGGCTGGGTGATCGCGACGCTGCAGCGACCGGATGCCGATCTGCCCGTCGCGCTGGCCGCGTTCGCGATGTCCATCGCACCGACCGTCATGTTCTTTTTCTTCAACATGAAGCTCAACCCGACGCTGATGTGGGCTACCTGGTCGACGGCTACGGCCACGATGCTGTTCGGCACCTCGACACCCGTGCACGCCGATTTCGCGCCGGCGTTGCTGGTGCTGATGGTTCTGTCCGTCGCGACACTGAGCTCCGTCGCGGGCGGCTTCCTGGCGACCGTGTCGGCGGCCGGGCTGCTGCTCGCCGCGTCCGCGCTGCACCGTCTGGACGCGGTGGCGCTGTACTTGTGTTTTGTCGCGGCGGGTTGGCTGCTCGGCTATGTCATGCGCACCCAGCGGCTGCTGCTGGCCGAGCAGATCGAGGCGCAGGAGATGCTGGCCGAGCACGCCGCCGCCGATGAGCGGCGGCGCATCGCGCGCGAAATCCACGACGTCATCGCCCACTCGCTCAGCGTCACGCTGCTGTACGTGACCGGTGCGCGGCGGGTGCTGCAGCAAGATCGCGACGTCGATGACGCGGTCGAGGCGCTCGAACAGGCCGAGCGGCTTGGCCGGCAGGCGATGGCCGACATCCGTCGCACCGTCGGACTGCTGGACCGCGGACCGATGAAGATCACGCCCGAACCCGGCATCGACGACATCGGTGTTCTCGTCGAGGGTTTCCAGCGGGCAGGGCTGGATGTCACCTTGTGCGTCGACGGACCCACTCAGCGCGTCTCGGCGGCGGTCGGTCTGGCGCTATACCGCATCACCCAGGAGTCGCTGGCCAACATCGCCAAACATGCATCTGACTCCAAATCAGCAGTGGCATTGAGTATTTCAACGACGTCGGCGCGGCTCGCCATCACCAATCAGCTACCGGCAGCGGTGGCCGCCGGCCAATCCGCTGAGGGACGCGGTGTGCGCGGCATGCGCCAGCGGATCGAGCTGCTGGGCGGAGCTATCGATGTCGGCCCGACGCATGACGGGTGGTCCGTGCGCACCGAGATACCGCTGCAAGAAGGCGACAACGGCTGGCGCCCCGGATGGTGCAAGTTGTGATTGACGAATCGCCCGAGGTTGCCGTGCTCCTGGTCGACGACCAGGATCTGGTGCGTTCCGGGCTGCGCCGGATCCTGCGTCGCAAGGACGGTTTCGCCGTCGTCGCCGAATGTGCCGACGGAGACGAGGTACCGGCCGCGGTGGCCCAGTATCGGCCCGATGTGGTCGTGATGGATCTGCGGATGCGACGAGTCGACGGCATCGAGGCAACCCGCAGACTCGCCGGTACGCCCCCGGTGCTTGCGCTGACGACGTTCAACGAGGACGAGCTGCTCTCGGGTGCATTGCGTGCCGGCGCAGCGGGTTTCGTGCTCAAAGACTCTTCTGCCGAGGAGCTGATCCGGGCCGTCCGGGCGGTCGCCAGGGGAGACAGCTATCTTGACCCCGCGGTCACCTCACGCGTGCTCACGACCTATCGGAAGGCCGCCGACGGTCCCCGCGGAAATGACATCGCCGAGTTGACGAGCCGAGAACTCGACGTACTCACTCTGATCGGGAAAGGCCTATCCAACACCGAGATCGCCGACGAACTCTGCATCTCAGGCGTCACGGTCAAAAGCCACATCGGCCGGATCTTCGGAAAGCTCGACCTGCGGGACCGCGCCGCCGCGATCGTCTACGCCTACGACAACGGCATCGTCGCCCCACGTTGACCGTCGGATCGAAGGGCCTCACAACGGCGTGGCCTGCTGGGCCAGGTTCAACAAGACGTAGGCAACGCAAAA
>DASZKQ010000131.1:0-2502 GCA_035552835.1 Mycobacterium sp.
CGTGTACGAGTCCTGGTGGAACAACGGCGACCCGGCGCAAGTCATCAGCGTCATGCAGGGCGCGGTCACGTTGCCCGCGGCGGCACAAGCCGAGGAGCTGTTCGCGAAATTCTCCAAGCAGTGGCAGCAGTGCAACGGCACGACGACAACTGAACAAACCGGCCCGATCAGCACGACTAACGTCATCAGCGACGTTCGCGTTACCGATGCCTCCAAAACTATTGTCGCGGCAACGAATACCGCGACGTCGGTATTGCCCAACATGCCGCCCTTGCTGCCCACCCCGCAGGCGCGTGCCATCGGTGTTCGGCTGAACTGCCTGGTCGAGGTCGAGGTGGTGTTCTTCGGCGATCGACGCCCGTCCGACCCGGGTTCGGCCACCGTGGACACCAGCGCCGTCGACGTCGCTCACGCGATGATGGAGAAAGTCACCGCATGGAGCTGATCTGCCTTACACGGGCGCGTTGGCCGGCTGAAAAACCCCGGTGCTGTCGGCTTCTTCTTCGGCCCGGATCACATGCACCACAGCGTTGATCAGCGCCAGGTGGGTGAACGCCTGTGGGAAGTTCCCCAGATGCCGTCCGGTGGCCGGCTCGATCTCCTCGGCGTAAAGGTGTAGCGGACTGGCGAACGACAGTAGCCGCTCACACAGATGCTTGGCGCGGCTGATCTCGCCGATCTCGACCAGCGCCGACACCAGCCAAAACGAGCAAATTGTGAATGTGCCCTCCTCGCCGATAAGTCCGTCGTCGGTCTCCTCGACGCGGTATCGCAGTACCAGACCTTGTTCGGTGAGCTCGTCGGCAATGGCCAGCACGGTGGCGCGCACCCGAAGATCGTCCGGCGGCAGGAACCGATTCAGTACTGCCAACAGCACCGACGCGTCCAAGGCGTCCGAGCCGTACCGCTGCGTCAACACGCCCCGGGAGTCCACACCGTTGGCGAGCACGTCGGCCTTGATCTCTTCGGCGATGGCCCGCCACTGCTGCGCATAGCTGTTCTCGCCCTGCCGCTCGGCAAGCTTCGACCCGCGGTCGACCGCCACCCAGCACGCCACCTTCGACGCGGTGAAATGTTGCGGTTCGCCCCGCACCTCCCAGATGCCGCGGTCGGGCTCGCGCCAGTGGTTGACCGCTTCTTCCACCTGCTGCTTCAGCACCGGCCACAGCGTTTCGGGGACCTGCTCACGGGATTTGGCGTGCAGGTAGAACGAGTCGAGGATGCTGCCCCAGATGTCGTGCTGCTCCTGGTTATAGGCGCCGTTGCCGATGCGTACTGGGTTGGCATGGTCGTAACCGGAAAGATGGGGTAGTTCCTCTTCCACGAGCCGGCGTTCCCCGCCGACGCCGTACATCACTTGTAGCGGTTGGCTTTCGCCGTTGTTGGCTCCAGACACGTCGGCGATGAACGAGAAGAAATCGTCGGCCTCGCGGTCGAGGCCCAGCGTATAGAGCCCCCACAACGCGAATGTCGAGTCGCGCACCCAGGCGTACCGGTAGTCCCAGTTGCGTTCGCCCTGCGGGGTTTCCGGAAGCGAAGTGGTGCAGGCGGCCAGCAGCGCGCCGGTGGGCGAATAGGTCAACCCTTTCAGCGTGAGTGCGCTGCGTTGCAGATACGCCCGCCACGGGTGGTCGGGAAAGTTGCCGATGTTGATCCACTGCCGCCAGCACTCGGCGGTGTTCCACATTTTGTCGGCGGCCTCTTCGAAGGTCTGCGGCGCCGGGTGCTTGGACCAACTCAAGGCGACGAAGGCGTTGTCGCCCTCTTTCATTCGGGTACGCGCCCGCGCTTCTCGACCCTCCAAACCGATCCGCAGGTTGGTGGTCAACCGCAGGCTCGGATGGACGTCGGAATCTCTGGTGGCCCGGGCGGTGGCTTCGCCGTAGCCGTCGGCCGAATACTCCCACGTGGCACCGATGCGGTGGTAGTCGAACGCCGGTTCGCAGCTCATCAGCAGTTCGACGGTTCCGCTGACGCAACGAATGGTGCGCAGCAGGATGTGCTCGGCGTCCCAGTCCATCGGGGTGCGGCGATGCGTCCGCGACCGTCGATCGATGTCATGCCACGGCCCCATCACCAGCGCGTCGCGCACGATCAGCCAGCCGGTGTGGGTTTGCCAGGTGGTTTCCATGATCAGGCTGCCGGGCAGATAGCGTCGCGCCGACGGCACCGACACACCGTATGGCCCGAGCCGGAAATGCCCGGCGCTGCGGTCCAGGATCGCGCCGAACACGCTCGCCGAATCCGGACGCGGCACGCACAGCCACTCCACCGAGCCCGCCGGCGAGATCAGGCAGGTCGTCTCGCAGTCGGACAGAAACGCGTAGTCGGCGATCGGCGGAAACGGGTTCCGCGCCGACCCGCTGGAAGGAGACGCCGCCGCAGGCGCGATGGCAAAGGTCGCGGATTCGGCCGTCTTCGCGGCCTCATCGGCAGGCTGCGAATGAAGAACCATGTCGACATCATGATGCGCCGACGTGCCTGGCGTCTACCGAAGACGCC
>DASZKQ010000132.1:0-15647 GCA_035552835.1 Mycobacterium sp.
CGCTTCATCGGAACCCGTGCCACCGCTTTCGCGTAATCGTCAGGGGCATATTGCTTCCACAGTTTGACGCCGTCGGATTCGGCGAACGGGCAGATGACGTTGACGCGGATATTGTCGCGCCCCCATTCCAGGGCAGCGACCTTCGACAGCCCACGGATGCCTTCTTTGGCGGCCGCGTAACCGCCCCACTTGGGTTCGCCGCCGGTGCCGGTCCCTGAGCCAAGGTTGACTATCGACCCGCCGCCCGCCTTGACCATCAGCGGGTGCACCGCCTGCATGAGCAGAAAGGTCGCCCGCGGCCCGACATCGTGACCGAGCGCCAGGTCCTCGGTGGTGATGTCGACGAATGCCTTGGGCTCATTGGTGGCGATCGCGTTGTTGACAAGACCGTGTACCGTCCCGAAGGCGTCGACGGCAGCCGCGACGATCCGTCGAGCGCTTTCCGGATCTCGCAAATCGGCCACCAGCTTCTCGACCTGGCCGGCTGCGGTGAGTTCGGCGGTTGTCGCTGCCAGCACGTCATCTTGGATGTCGACCAGCAGCACCGCTGCCCCGCGTTCGAGCAGTGCGGCGGCAATGCCCTTGCCCACACCTTGGGCGGCGCCGGTGACGATGGCGACCTGCCCGCGCATCGAATCGGGGTGGGTGTAACTCACTTGACCGGTCCCATCTGCAATTGCACGCCGCGGTACATCTCGTAGGTGCTGCGCGCGCCGTTGGGCAGTTCGATGAACTCCACGGGTGTCCCATCCGGGTCCTTGACGAAAAACATTCGGACGCCGGCGATCTCGAAAGGCTCCTGCTCGGGCTGGTAGCCGGCGTCGCTGATGCGGCGGTGGGTGTCGTTCAGGTCGGCCACCGACAACGACACGTTCTGAATGCCGATGATCCCGCGACGGGCCGGCTTATCCGTGGCGGGTTTGGCGCCGAGTGACAGCAGCTCCACCATCAAACCACCCAGCAGGCCGCCTACTACCCTGCCCTCTTGGTTGTGTTTCGCGTTCAGGACGGCGTCGAACGACTCGCCGGAGATCAGTCTCTCGAAGACCACCTCCATGCCGAGCAGATCGCGGTAGAACGCGAGCGCGCGATCCATATCGGTCACTCCCACGACGAGGTGGCAAAATGAAACGTCTCCCAGGACTGCGTCTGTCATGAGGGCTCCTGTCGGTGGGCCGGTTGCAGCGGCGGCGCAGGCAGATCGAACGCTGGCCTGGTGGTGCCGCCGTCGACGCGCAGCATCACGCCGGTCACCCACGACGAGGCCGGGGACGCGAGATACAGTGCGGCGGCGGCGATGTCGCGCGGGGTGCCGATACGGGCCATCGGGGTGTTCGATTCGTATTGGGTCCGCAACTTGTCGTCGGACATGACGAAGTCCATCGACTGGGTGGCGACACCACCAACACCGATCGCGTTGACGCGCACCCGCGGAGCGAATTCGGCCGCCATGTTCTGGGTCAGCATGTTCAACGCAGCCTTGCCCGCGCCGTAGGCAACCATGCAACTCATCACCATGTCGCTCGATCGCGACGAGACGTTGACGATGGATCCAGAGCCGTTAGTGTCGACCATCGCCTGGGCGGCCAACGTGCTGAGCAAAAACGGTGCGACGGCGTTGAAATGCAGTGCAGTAGTCAGGTACCGCGCGGAGGTCTGCATCGCCGGTCGCGGCGCGGTTCCGCCCGCATTGTTGACCAGGATCGAAAGGCGCCCGAATTGCTCGACGGTGACCGATACCAGCCGATCGAGATTGTCCTCAGCCATCACGTCGGTGACCACGGCCAGCCCGCGACGACCGGTTTGTTCGATGAGCGCGACCGTGTCGTCGAGGTCGGAGGCGGTACGCGCGGCGACAACGACGTCGGCACCGGCCTCGGCGAACGCCACCGCAATCTCGCGACCGATGCCGGCGCCGGCACCGGTGACGATCGCGACCTGATCGGTGAGACGGAAGGCGTCGAGGATCACCGGTTACCTCCCCGCGAGGTTGGCAGCCGGGCGTCCGGCGAACAGCGGCAGGTCCAGGTAAGTCTTGATGCCGGGCTCGGCGGCGCAAACGTCGGGAATGGCGTTGACGCAATGGTTGGCGGTGGCAACGACACCCGGATTCCGTTTCAGCCCTTCGGCGATCGACGGCGGTTGCAGCCCCTTGAAGGTGAGGCTCAGGGTGGGGTCGCCGGTGATCTCCACCTCGAAGCGTTCGCCGCGCCCACCGAAATTCCAATCCGGTTCCAGCTTGTCCTCCCCCATCAGCCAATTGACCGCCGCCGTGATGACCGGCTCCCCGTCGGCGAGGGCTTGCCAGCGGAACCGGCGCGCGGCAACGGTTCCCGCGGTAATCGGAAATGGGTCGTAGTCGATGTCGGAGGTCGCCACCGCGATCTCCTGAACGGTCCTGATATTGGGATCGATGCGAAATCCCATGTGGTCGGCGACCATTCGTACTGACATCTTGAACCCCGATTCGAGCAAGCTGGCCATCGGTCCTTGGATCGCTTCTTCGGGGGTGCCGCCGAAACCCATGATGTGGCGCACGACGTCCGGGGCGTTGTAGGTGCGGATGTCGGAGAATTCCTCGGCCCGCACGTGGGTGACCGCCGACGCCAGCGAGGACAGCATGAGCGGGAATCGCTCGGTGATGCCACCGGGGTGAATCCCCGAACCATGCAGAGTCACGCCTCCTTCCAGCGCGGCGTCCGCGATCGCCTTGACAGCCGGGTTGCTCAGGTCCGGGTACACCCAGCCGACCGGGGTCACCACGTTCTTGCCGGACCGCAAAATCGCAACGACCTCTTCGTCATTGGGGACCAGCGGGCTGTACACCACGCAGTCGGCATCGGTGGCCAGCACCTCGTCGACGTTGCAGGTGGCGGCGACGCCCAGCGCAGCGGTGCCGAGGATCTCACCGACGTCGCGCCCGTCCTTGTCCGCGCTGTGCACCCAACACCCGGCCAGCTCGAGCTGCGGGTGGTTCAGCACGCATTCGATGGCGGCCTTGCCGACGCCTCCGGTCGCCCATTGGATGACACGAAGCTTGGACGGACTACTCATCGTTGACCTCCCGGATAGACAGCGCGCGGCGGTTGGGGCCTTTACACTCCGAGCACTGGAATGGCAGGGTATGACCGAATGGCAGTTACTGTCAATAATACGGAAGGGTCGAAGCGGTGGGAATCCTCAACGGCAAGGTCGCGATCGTCACCGGAACCAGCCGCGGCGTGGGCGTCGGCATCGCCCATGAATTGCTGCGCGCCGGTGCCACCGTCGTCGGCTGCTCGCGCTCGCCGCTCGACACCATCCCCGGCATCGACGCAGGCTGGGCGGCGCGCGCCGCTCAGCAGGTGTGCGACCAAGGCGATTACCACTCGATCGACTCTTTTGTCAGCGCCGTCGTGGCCGCACACGGCCGGATCGACATCCTGGTGAACAACGCCGGCGGGACCGTCCCGGCACCGCACGCGGAGAGCATTCCCGAACTCGTGCAACGCATCCAGGGCGCACCGCGCAGCGACGACGACTACGAACGCACGGCGCTGTTTCACGCCTATGCAGTGCAGATGAACCTGATCAGCCCGCTCTGGTTTGCCATCCGCGCGTATCGACAGATGGCGACACAGGACGGGATCGGTTGCATCATCAATATTTCCAGCGGCGCCGGACATCCGGCGGGATCACCGACCCTGGTCTCCTACGGCGCGGCCAAAAGCGGGCTCAACCATCTCACCCGGTCACTGGCGGAGGAATGGGGGCCGAAGGTCCGGGTGAACTGTGTGGCACTCGGGCCGACGATGACGGAGAACTTCCGGTCGTTCGTGCTGCCCAAAGACGATCCGACCGGCGAAAAGTACTTCGCCGCCGTCCCGTTGCGCCGCGCCGGCGAACCCGCAGAGGTAGGCCGGGTGTGTGTCTTTTTGGCCAGCGGAGACGCGGACTTCGTCAACGGCACCACCATCGAGCACGACGGCGGCATGCTGCCCGGTGTGCTCTACGACGCCGGCCTGAAGACAATCACCGACCTGCTATAGCGGTGCTGAGACTGCGCTGGGGCAGGCCTGAATATTGGCTGAGCGGGCGGATAAGCGCATTGGAGCCGGCCTGTTCGATGATGTGGGCGGTCCAGCCGGTGATACGACTCATCACGAAAAGCGGGGTGAAACTGGGGATGTCGAAGCCCATCAGGTAATACGCGGGGCCAGTCGGGAAGTCCAGGTTCGGTTTGATCCCGGTGGCGGCGAACATCTCGGTCTCCAGCACCTGGTAGATGTCCACCCAGCGCTGACCATCGGTGACCGCGGCAACGCTGGCCAGCGCCTCTTTCATCGTCGGCACCCGGGAGTCGCCGTTCTTATAAACACGATGCCCGAAGCCCATGACTTTGTCTTTGCGAGAAAGCTTGCCGTGCAACCATTCCGATGCCTTGTCGGAGTGACCGATCTCGATCATGTCGTGCATGACCGCCTCGTTCGCGCCACCGTGCAGCCGGCCTTTGAGCGCGCCGATCGCCGCGGTGACAGCGCTGTAGATGTCCGACTGCGTCGACGTCACCACCCGCGCCGCGAACGTGGACGCGTTGAAGCCGTGCTCGCCGTACAGGACCATCGACTGCTCGAACGCCTCTACCACGACCGATTCGGGGACTTCGCCGAAGCACATGTTCAGGAAGTTCTCGGCGTAACCGAGGTGGCTGTGCGGAGGGATCGGTGCCAGGCCACGCCCGCGGCGCATGTCGGCGGCCACGATGGTGGGCAACACGGCGAACATGCGCAGCGACTTGGCGAAGTTGGCCGCCTCGGCGCTGTCGTCCTCCTCGGGATCCTCGGCACCCAGGTAGCTGATCGCGGTGCGCACGACATCCATCGGATGACAGTTGTCGGGCAGCTTGGCCAACAGCGACAACATCGAACGGCCCAACCGGCGGCTGGCACGCTCACGCTGGCAGAACAACGCCAACTGGGCGTCGGTGGGCAGTTCGCCGTGCCAGAGCAAGTAGGCGACCTGCTCGAAACTGCAGTGGGCAGCCAGATCCTGCACCGGGTAGCCGCGGTAGGTCAGCGAGTTGGTCTCCGGCACCACCTTGGAGATCGCGGTGGTGTCGACGACGACACCGGCCAACCCTTTGTGAACTGTGGCTTTGCTCATTGGATGCCTCCTGCGATGTCGTCGTCAAATTGGTTGTAGTCGGCGTAGCGCAGCAATTCGTAGAGCCGCTTGCGGTGCTGCATCTGGTCGAGCAAACCGGATTGTGTTCCCGCGGCATCTATTTCACGTAGGCCGTTTTCGACCGCGTGCATCGCCAGCCGCAGCGTGGTGACCGGGTAGATCACCACGTTGTAGCCGATGTCGGTGAGCTGCGAGACGCTCAGCAACTCCGACTTGCCGAACTCGGTCATGTTGGCCAGCAGCGGAGTATCCACCGCGGCACGGAATTTCTCGAAATCCGCCGGGCCGGCCAACGCTTCGGTGAAGATCAGGTCGGCTCCGGCGTCGGCGTAGGCGCGAGCCCGCTCAATGGCTCCGGGCAGGCCTTCGATGCTGGCGGCATCGGTGCGCGCGCAGATGACGAAGTTTGGATCCCGGCGCGCGGCCACCGCCGCACGCAGCCGTTTGACCATCTCTGCGGTCGGGACTACGTCCTTTCCGTCAAGGTGCCCACACCGTTTGGGGTTGACTTGGTCCTCGAGATGACAGCCCGCCAGCCCGGCGTCCTCCAGCAGTGTGATGGTGCGCGCGGCGCTCATCGGCTCACCGAATCCGGTGTCGGCGTCGATCAGCGTGGGCAGGTCGGTGACCGCCGCGATCTGCGCTCCGCGCGCCGTCACCTCGGTCAGCGTGGTCAGCCCGATGTCGGGCAGCCCCAGGTCGGCGGCCAACACGGCGCCGGAGACGTAGACGCCCTCAAAGCGGATCTCGGCGACGAGCTTGGCCACCAGCGGTGAGAATGCGCCCGGGAAGCGTTGCAGCCGACCGGAGTTCAGCCCGGCCCGAAACGCCGCGCGTTTGTCGGCGGCGCTGGCTGCCGCCCCCAACAAACCGATCATCGGAAGATCCCCGACGGAATCGTCGGCGCTTTGTCTAGCACCTCGGGCGCGACCCGCACGTTCAATGCGCCCAGCTCGCCGCCCTTCAGGTCGCCGACCCGCTGCACGGCGTCCAGGAATCGTTGCCGCTCAACGGAATCCACCACACCGTCGGCCAGCTCGGTGAACTTGCCGACGTATTGCTCGCGCCCAAACGGCCGTGCCCCCAACGGATGCGCATCGGCGACGGCAAGCTCGTCGGTGATCACCTCGCCGCTCTTGAGGGTCACTTCTGCGCGCGCCCCGAACGCCTTGTCGGCCGGGTCGGTCGAGTGATACCGGCGGGTCCACACCGGGTCCTCGACGGTGGAGATCCTGTGCCACAACTCGACGGTGTCTGCGCGGTGCGCGCGTTCGGGGGCATACGAATGTTCGTGGTGCCACGTGCCGTCCTGCAGCGCGACAGCGAAGATGTAGGGCAGCGAGTGATCCAGCGTCTCCCGCGACGCGTCGGGATCGAATTTCTGCGGGTCCCCTGAGCCGGTGCCGATCACGAAGTGGGTGTGGTGGCTGGTGTGCAAAACGATCGACGCGATCTGGTCGAGGTCGCCAATGCGCTCGCGCAGCCGGCGCGCCAGGTCGATCGGCGCCTGGCTTTGGTATTCGGCGGAGTGCTCCTTGGTGTAGCTGTCCAGGATGGCGCGTTTGGGTTCGCCTGGCGCGGGCAGCGGCACCTGGTAAGTGCGCTCAGGCCCGCCGAGCAACCAGGCGATCACACCGTCCTCGCCCTCCCAGATCGGCGCCGGTGCACTCTCGCCCCGCATCGCCCGATCGACCGCCTCGATCGCGACCTTCCCGGCGAACGCGGGCGCGTACGCCTTCCAGCTGGAGATCAGGCCCTTGCGCGATTGGCGGGTCGCCGTAGTCAGGTGCAGCGCCTGGCCGACCGCCTGGTAGATCGTGTCGGTGTCCAGCCGCAGCATGGTCCCGATGCCAGCGGCCGCCGCGGGCCCCAGGTGTGCCACGTGGTCGATCTTGAACTCGTGCAGGGAGATTCCCTTGACCAAATCGATCTGGATCTCGTAGGCCGTCGCCAGGCCGCGAATCAGGTCGGCGCCGCGGATCCCGAGCTGCTGCGCGACGGCCACCAGCGGCGGAATGTTGTCACCGGGATGCGAATACTCGGCCGCCAAAAACGTGTCGTGGAAGTCCAGTTCGCGCACCGCGACCCCGTTGGCCCACGCCGCCCACTCCGCCGAGTAGCTGCCGTCCACACCGAAAACCGTGGCGCCCGGCGTACCCGGCGTAGCCGGATGAGACACAGCCTGCTGGCGCGCGGTGGTGACCGGTCTGCGTAGCACCGAGGCGGCACTGACCGCCACGTTATCGATCATCCGGTTGATCACCATCGCCGCGGTCTCGGCCGGTACGGCGACCGGGTCCGCCGCCACCTGCGCGATCTTGTGAGCGAGATGCTCGGTGCGCGGGAAGTCGTCGGCGCTGCGGTGCGTCCGAACCGAATGCATCAACATAATCCGCACACTATGCAAACTCCGCCGTTAGGGAAAGCCCCTGTATATGTGTAATTTTGTGTCCTCACCGGCCGCAGATTGCGAATATTGCGAAAGCCATCCGGAGTAATGTGTCGGCCGTGGCGAAGATGTTTTCGGGTGCCCGGTTGCGGCGGTTGCGAAACGAGCGCGGGCTGAGCCAAGTCGCGCTGGCCCGGGCACTGGACCTGTCCACCAGCTACGTCAACCAGTTGGAAAACGACCAGCGGCCGATCACCGTGCCGGTGCTCCTTGCGCTCACCGAACGGTTCGACCTGCCCCCGCATTACTTCTCCTCCGATTCCGACGCTCGGCTGGTGGCCGACCTGTCCGATGTGTTCACCGCGACCGGGACCGAAGACGCGGCCAACCGTGCTCAGATCGAGGAACTGGTCGCCCGGATGCCCGAAGTGGGCCGCAGCCTGGTTGCCGTGCATCGGCGGCTGCGGGACGCCACCGAGGAACTGGAGGCCTATCGCTCCCGCGCGACCACCGAAACGTCGCCGCCGCCCGAACACCCCATGCCATTCGAGGAAGTCCGCGACTTCTTCTACGACCGCAACAACTACATCGGCGAACTGGACACCGCGGCCGAGAAGATGTTCACCGAGAACGGAATGACGCTCGGCGGGCTGGACATCCAGCTTGCGGCGCTGATGCGCCAGCGGTTCGCGGTGAACATCGCAATCGACGGCGATCTCGCCGAGCACGCCAAACGGTCCTACGATCCCGACACCCGGGTGCTCCGCGTTGCCCAGTGGCTGGTGCCCGGGCAGCGAGCCTTCCAGATCGCCACCCAGCTGGCCTTGCTCAGCCAATCGGAGCTGCTGTCGGCGATCTTGGCGACCGACGACCAACTCACCCCGGAATCGAGCGGCGTCGCCCGAATCGGGCTGGCCAACTATTTCGCCGGCGCATTTCTGCTGCCGTACCGCGAGTTTCACCGGGCTGCAACCGAACTGCGTTACGACATCGACCTGCTGGCCCGCCGCTTCGAGGTCGGCTTCGAGACGGTGTGCCACCGGCTCTCCACCTTGCAACGACCGCAGCTGCGCGGGGTGCCGTTCATATTCGTCAGGACCGACAAAGCGGGCAATATCTCAAAACGCCAGTCCGCCACCGCGTTTCACTTCAGCCGTGTGGGCGGCAGCTGCCCACTGTGGGTGGTGCACGACGCCTTCGCCCAGCCGAGCCGGATCGTCACGCAGGTCGCCCAGATGCCCGATGGCCGTTCGTATTTCTGGATCGCCAAGACCACCACACCCGAAGGACAGGGTTATCTGGACCGGCACAAAAGCTTCGCAGTCGGTTTGGGCTGCGACCTGGTGCACGCCGACAAGCTGGTCTACTCCACCGGAATCGCGCTGGACGACCCGAGTACCGCCGTCCCGATCGGGGCCGGCTGCAAGATCTGCAACCGGCCATCGTGTGCGCAGCGCGCATTCCCCTACCTCGGCGGCCGCGTCGTCGTCGACGAGAACACCGGCAGCAGCCTGCCCTATTCGCCCGCGACTGCGGCGCAATCGGTGTAGCTTGCTGCTGGGATTAGCCATGGCAGATGTCGATTATTGCGTTGTCGGTGCGGGTTTCGCGGGTTTGACGGCAGCCCTGCGGCTAAAGCAGGCCGGTCGCTCGGTGGCGCTGCTGGAGGCCCGCGATCGGGTCGGCGGGCGCACCTACACCGAGGTTCTCAGCGACGGGTCGTGGATCGATCGCGGTGGCGCATGGATCGGGCCGGGCCAGGACCGCGTCTACGCGTTGATGAGCGAGTTCGGTGTGCCGGCCTACAAGCAGTACATCGACGGTGAGTCGCTGATGATCGTCGCCGGCAAGCAGCACCGTTATGCCGGCGCGATCCCGTGGACGGTGAGCCCGTGGGCGACGATGAACCTCGGCGTCGGGTTGATCAAGGTACGGCAGATGTGCCGATCGATTCCGCTGCAAGCCCCATGGCAGGCCCGCAAGGCCGCCGAGTGGGACCAGACCAGTTTGGCGGCATGGCTGGACAAGAACATCTTGTCGCGGCAGGCCCGCGACATGCTGGACATGGCGCTGGCCGGCCCCTACACCTCGGCTGCATCAGAGGTGTCGTTGCTGTGGGTGCTGTATCAGATGGCCTCCGGCGGCGGGCCGGACTTCGTCGTATCGAGCAAGGACGGTGCCCAGGATTCCCGCCCGGTGGGCGGGATGGGAGCCATCTACCGACCGATGGCCGCCGAGCTCGGCGATGCACTGCAGCTCTCCCAGCCGGTGCGGCACATCGCCCAGGACGCCGACGGCGTCACGGTCCGCTCCGACGAGCTGACCGTGCGGTCACGACGGGTGATCGTGGCCGTTCCGCTGGCCATCGCCGGCCAGATCGACTACCAGCCGACACTGCCGCTCGATCGGTTGTTTCTGCACCAGCGAATGCCCAGCGGCGCGATCGTCAAGATCTCGGTCGTCTACGACGAGCCGTTCTGGCGCGCCGCCGGCCTCTCCGGCCAGACGGCCTCGCCAGGCTCGCTGGCCACCCTGACCATCGACGCCTGCACGGACACCGGCACGCCGGGGGTCATGTGCGTGATCACCGAAGGCCCGGCCGCGCGACAGCTGGGGCGACTTGCGCCAGCCGATCGGCAAGCGGCGGTGGTGGGTGAGCTGGTCGACCGGTTCGGCGAAAAGGCCGGTTCACCCATCGGCTACCACGAGCAGGACTGGAGTGTCGAACGCTATTCCGGTGGCGGCATGATCAGCCACGCGCCCACCGGCGTGCTGACCGAGTTCGGTTACACCGTGCGTGAGCCGTGCGGCCGCATCCACTGGGCCGGCACTGAGAGCTCGGCCGTGATGTGCGGATGGGTCGACGGCGCCATCCGCTCTGGGGAGCGCGCCGTACAAGAAGTGCTGGCCCGCGAAACGACAGCGGCTACTGAGCCTGTTTGACCGGCGGGCGGTAGAAGAGCAACAGCTGACCAACCCCGCCGCCCAGGCCCAGCAGCAGCGAGATCAGCAGACCGTGCCAGCCGGCGCGCCAGTTGTACCCGAAGATCAGCCAGTCCAGGCTGTATTGCCCGGCACCCAGCGTGGCCACCACGACGGCGCCGGTGGCCAGCACCAGGTTGTACTCCCAGCCCTCCTTGACGATGAAGAAGCCGTTAGGCCGGTGCACGGTCCACGCGGCGACGAACATCAGCGCAACAAAGCCGGCGGCCGGGATCGGCGTCAGAAACCCCGCGGCCAGCCCCAGGCCTGCGCTGATCTCGGTACTGGCCGCGGCCACGGCCTGAAACTTGCCGTTCTTCATGCCGATGCTTTCGAACCAGCCGGCGGTCCCCGGTATCCGCCCGCCGCCGAAGAACTTGTTGTAGCCATGAGCTGCGAGGGTCAACCCCAGCACCAGCCGCAGGATCAGCAACCCGACATCATAGGCAGTCATAGACGCCAACCTAGATCATCGGGTAGGCACGGATGGGCAGAGGTATCGTCCCACCCGCAAACAACCGCAAAGGAGACGCACATCAAGATCGCCATCATCGGCGCCGGCAATGTCGGACGCACCCTGGGCACCGCATGGCGGGACCGCGGGCACGACGTGACGTTCGGTGTCCGGAATCCGGACGACCCGAAGTACGCATCGCTGGATGCGGTGCAGGCCAACCAGTCTGCTGCCGCTGCAGCCGATGTCGTGGCGCTGTGCACACCGTGGCAGGGCACACAGCAGGCGGTGCAAAGCTGTGGTGGGCTGGCCGGCAAGGTCGTCATCGATTGCACCAACCCACTCACCCCCGACTTCAGCGCGCTCGAGACCGGGCTGACCACCTCCGGGGCCGAGCAGGTCGCGAGCTGGGCAGCCGGTGCAAGGGTCTGCAAAGCGATGAATCAGATCGGCGCGCCGATGATGGACGGGCCGCAGCTGCCCGGCAAACCGGTGATGTTCGTCTGCGGCGACGACGATGAGGCCAAGTCGGTGACCGCCGCGCTGGTCAGCGAGCTGGGCTTCGAAACCGTCGACGCCGGCGATCTGACGCTGGCTCGGCTGCTGGAGCCGTATGCGCTGCTGTGGATCCATCTCGCCTTGCGCCGCGGATTCGGCACCAACTTCGCGTTCGGCCTGTTGCGCGGCCAATCCTGAGCATCCGGATGGCTTCCCCTTCTGCGCCTGCTGTGTTACTGCTGGACGGCGACGCGAACTGCCCACCGGAAATTCTGGGCCACAAGGGGCATGGCATCGACATGATGCGCCGCAACGGTCTGCCGGTGCCGCCCGCGTTCTGCATCACCGCGGAGGTGGGCGCGCGCTACCTCCCCGAACCCGAGGCGACAATCGACGCGATCTGGGATGACGTGCTCGACGGAATGCGCCGGCTGGAGGCGGCGACCTCGCGCACGTTCGGACGAGGACCGCATCCGCTGCTAGTCAGCGTGCGCTCCGGGGCAGCAGTGTCGATGCCCGGGATGATGGACACGGTGCTGGATCTCGGGATCAACGACGCCGTTGAGGAGGCACTGGCGGCAGAGGGCACCGCCGGATTCGCCCGCGACACCCGGCGCCGGTTTAGCGGGTCACCGGTCGGCCGCGGCGCGCCTGCCGACCCATACTTACAATTGCGCGCCGCGATCGAGGCGGTGTTCGCGTCGTGGGGCTCGCCGCGCGCAGCCGCCTATCGCGCCCATCACGGGCTCGACGACCGGGGCGGCACCGCGGCGGTGGTGCAGGCCATGGTCTTCGGCAACACCAACACCAATTCGGGTGCCGGCGTTGTTTTTTCGCGAAACCCGATGACCGGCGCCGACGCGGAGTTCGGCGAGTGGCTGCGGGGCGGTCAAGGGGACGACGTGGTATCCGGCACGGTCGACGTCGAACCGATCACCGCGCTGCGGGACCAGCAGCCCGCTGTCTACGACGAACTGATCAGCGCCGCCCGATCGTTGGAGCGACTCGCCTCCGACGTGCAAGAGATCGAGTTCACCATTCAAGACGGGACGCTGTGGCTGCTGCAGACGCGTCCGGCGAAGCGCTCCGCACAGGCCGCGGTGCGCCTGGCGTTGCAACTGCGCAGTGACGGCCTTATCGACGATGCCGAGACGCTGCGACGGGTGACGCCGGCCCATGTGGAGGCGTTACTACGGCCATCGCTGCAGCCCGAAAACCGCTCGGCTGCAATGCTTTTAGCCAAAGGCTTACCGGCCGGACCCGGCGTGGTCTCGGGGCGGGCCTATACCGAAGTGGACGCCGCGATCGATGCCGCCGATCGTGGTGAGGATGTCATTTTGGTGCGCAACCACACCAGTCCCGACGACATTCACGGCCTGCTGGTCGCACGCGGCGTCGTCACCGAAACCGGCGGTGCCACCAGCCACGCGGCCGTGGTCAGCCGTGAGCTCGGCCGGGTGGCCGTGGTGGGCTGCGGCGGCGGAATCGCCGAATCGCTGGCCGGCAGGCTGGTCACCGTCGACGGCAACGAAGGCGAAGTGCGCGAAGGGAACCTGCAGCTGACCGCCTGGTCCGAAGACAACACGCCAGAGCTGCGCGAGTTGACCGAGATCGCACGACGCATCAGCCCGCTACGCGTCCATTCCAGCGGCGACTATCAACGCCTGGAAGGCCATTCCGATGGCGCGGTGCGCGCCGTCATGGCCAGCGGCCACACCGACGTGGTGTCCGCCAGCCCGCTGCTCGCAATGCTTGCCGCGCTGCGACTCAGCGAGGACACGTGAGTGAGCTGACCGTATTGCAAGCGGTCCGGCTGAAGGGTCGGGTGAGCCTCGCCGACCTGGCCGCGACGCTCGGAGACAACGCGGACGACCTTGCCGCCACCGTTGACCGGCTGACCCGGTCGGGCTTGCTGGTCGACGGCAAGGTGCTGCGGCTCAGCCCCGACGGGCGGGTCCGGCTCTCCGAGTTGCTGGCCACCGAGCGCCAACAGATCGACACGGCGTCATTGGCCGCCGCCTACGCCGATTTCCGCGCCGTCAACGCGGAATTCAAAGCACTGGTCACCGATTGGCAGGTCAAGAACGGCCAACCCAACACACACGGCGACGCCGACTATGATGCCGCGGTTGTGGCCCGCCTTGATAACGTGCACCACCGGGTCGCGCCGATCGTCGCCGCGGCGGCCGCGCAGGTGCCGCGGCTGGGCCGCTATTCCGCCAAACTGCAAGCGGCGCTGGACAACGTCCACGCCGGCGAGACGCTTTGGTTGTCCCGACCGCTCATCGACTCCTACCACACCGTCTGGTTCGAACTGCATGAGGAACTAATCCTCGCGGCTGGCCTGACTCGAGAGTCGGAAGCTAAATCCGGTGATGCTCAATAGCTTTCGCTATAGCTCCGCGTCCAGCCTGGCAAGATACTCGTCGATGTCACCAACCGCGGATTCGGCGGCGTGGACGCTGATCGCGACGGTGTCGCCGATCCCGTGCACGCCATGAACGAGGCTCATCGCCGGTGACAGCGTCGGATAGCCAGCGGTCAGCAGCACCGGTGCGGCGCCGAAGCGCAGGTCGCCGGGTCCGCGGTAAACGCTGGACACCACGGTATTGCCGGACACCTGCGATGGTCGGGCGTCGGGATCGAAGCGGCTAATCCCCCACCGCAGCAGCGGAGCGGGCATCGCGGCAAAGGCACGGTCAGAAGCCTGCGCCGCAGGGTGCTGAAAGCGGCGGCGGGCGTCGGCCAGGTCTGCGGCGATCCGCTGCACACGGGCCTGCCGACTCAAGCCCGGATACAGCCCGACGGTCACGTTTGCGAAGTGGTTATGTGCCTGCGGCACGCCGGGTTTAGCCATCGGGACTTCGGCGCCCAACGATGCCGCCGCATCGCCCAGATGGCCGGACAGTGCACCGGACACCGCAGCCAATACCGCGACGGTGACAGTGGGGCCACGCAACTGCGCACGGTGCCGTACCAGTGTGCGCACGGTGTGCGCACCGGCCGGCCGGGCATTGGTTTCAAGCACCGGCCGTGCGCCGGGCGGAGAATGCAACAGCCCTGCGCGGGTGTCACGCACTAATTCGCGATGGGCGCGAAAGGCGTTGACTGCGTGCCAGGGCAGGAAGCCGGGCGAAGCCGGCGCGACGATAGGCACCGGAATCGCCCGGCCGAACAGCCAGGCGGCCAGTGCCGAAGCGCGAGTCCCGTCGGCCAGCGCGTGCGCGACCTGCAGCACCGCGACCGTGCCTGGGCCGGTTCCGCCCGGTAGGTCGCGTACTGGCGTGATCAGGTGCACGCGCCACGGCGCCCGGCGGATGTCCAGCTGGTCGTCGGCGAGCTGGACGACGGCGTCCAGGCAGCCGCGCCAGCTGCAGTCGTCGAGCTGGTGGCGGGTCACCCGCTCAGGCTCGAGGGCCGTCGGCACCCAGCTCGGATAGGTCAACGGCGATCCGTCGTCGACGCGGACGGTCAAGGCCCGGCACGCCTGGGCTCGACTGCGGACATCGTCGACCGCGCGCGCGAAATCCATTGCCTCGCCTGCGAATGCGTAGAGCAAAAATTGGTCGCTGGGGACCTTGGCCGACATCCAGTAGAACTGCGCGTCGACCGCTGTCATCCGGGCCGACATGTCCACCTCCGCGTGTTCGCCCAGCTACATCCTATGGACGGGATACGGCGGTGGGCGGCGCCGTTTTCACCCCCGCACTGCTGGGCGACGGAATCACTGGTCCGGCGGGGTTGGGCAGTAGACCGTCATGGCGTTACGAACGAATTGCGGTACCTGCGCATCCGTCAGACCCTGCGCCTGCAGCTCATGGGTGATCTGCCACATGGCTTGCGCGTACGGACTTTGGTGCGCGCCCCAGATCCAATTCCACTGGGCGTCGCGAGAAAGACCTTGGTCGTCGCACCGTTCGTGCGCAATGGCGATCAACCGATCCGGTGCACCGACGTTCAACCCGTCATTCGACAGCAACCCCAAAAACTGGGCATCCGGCGTGTCGGCGTGAGCGACACCTGCCGCTACCAGTACAGCTGCGACGGCGGCCAAAATCGGACGGAACGGATTTACGGTCATGGTTGAGTGTGGCACCCATCGCAGAAAACCGCGAGCCCGGCCGCTAGCCGGCGGAGCCGATGAAGCTCAACACCAAGTCG
>DASZKQ010000133.1:0-10305 GCA_035552835.1 Mycobacterium sp.
GGTGCCTTGCTGTCCCCCGAGCAGCTCCGTGAGGCCGTAGACGATCAACGCGATCAGGATCAGAACCAGCAGGGCCCAGCCAATGAGCACCACCGGTTTGCGATACCACGCGGTGGGTTCGGTTTCCTGGTCGAAGGGGTCTCCGCCGGGCTCGTACCGCTCAGGCGGAGTTTGCCCCGGGGCCTGTTCGGTGGGGGCCTGTTCACCGGGTGGCGGTTGTTCAACCTTGCCGAAGTCGGCATGCCGGGTCGGCAGATTGTGGAAGTCGTCCGGTGGGCCATTGCGTGCCACGGCACCGATGGTACTGACCCGACCTGCGAGCTAGTTCAGAACGTCTTCACCTTGTCGACGCTGACGAACCTATCTGGGCGTTTGGTGCGCCGAGCTGTGTTGGCAGTTCTACGAACCTACAGTTCAGACCGTTGGCTCTGATGGTTGCGAAGAATTGCCGCTAGCTCTACTGCGGACTGGCTGCGGACTGGACCCGGTGTGGGTTGAATTGCCGAGACGGCCTCTGGGGCTTGGAATGTCGTCGCCAGCGGTATCGCGGTGGGCGTCCATAGCCAGCTCGACGAGGTTGGGAATTCGGTTGACCAAAGCTTTTGCTGTCCACCCTGGATCGTGGGTGGTCGCTGATAACTGACCGCCATTTCGTGCTGAGGTGGGCGCACATGGGCCTTGGCAAAAATCCTCGCTATCGCCGGATCATCGACGAAGAGCGGCGTGCCCTTGACGCGCACATCGCCGAGATTCAGGCAGAGCAGTTGGAACGCAACGCCGCTCTGCACAAGAGCGGCCACGGTCAGATTCCGCCGCTGCGGATCGCCGCCCGGTATGCCGCTGGGAGGCCTAGGGCTCCACGGCGCCCCACAACCGGACGGAGGGGACTGACTGCCGAATCACCGGTCGAGGTTTAGCCAGAGCTGGCCCGACCAGGTCCGACCTGGGTGATCGTTCACCAGCTCCAATAGGTCCGCCGGTGGCGGCTCCCGTCCGCTCGGCAGCTCCCGTACGCCGCCACCAAACCCTGATGCCTGGCCTCGACCAACCACAAGTTGGCGGTGATCTGCGGTGTAAGAACTTTCCTTACTGTAATCAAGAGCGATGACGCGGCCCACCACCGCCGGTAACCCCGACGTAATGTGGTCATGCGGCTGAGGATGCAAGCGGGCCGTCGGCATGTTCGCCCGACAAATTGAAGGCGGTTCGTCTTCGAATCGCCGTCTGCTGGCCAGCTGTCCCAACTGTGCCGTGCGTGAGAGGGACATTCATAGGAGATTTCGAGTCATGACAACGGCGTTCGTGCTGTCCGGCGGGGGGAGCCTCGGGTCGATCCAGGTCGGGATGCTCCTCGGGCTGGCTGAGGCCGAAATCACACCCGACATGATCGTCGGCACATCGGTCGGTGCCATGAATGGTGGCTGGGCCGCATCGCGGCCTGACGCCGCCGGGATCGGCGCGCTCGCCGACCTGTGGCGGTCGCTGACACGCAGCCAAGTATTCCCAACGAATTTGACCGTCGGATTGCTCGGCTTCTTGGGACAACGTCAGCACCTCGTGCCGGACACCGGGGTAAGGCGCCTACTCAAGCATCACCTTGGTTTCCGGCGGTTGGAGGATGCCCCGATTCCCCTTCATGTGGTCGCAACTGACGTTCTGTCGGGACAGGACGTCCTGCTGTCGACGGGGGATGCGGTCGACGCCATCGCAGCCAGCGCCGCCATTCCCGCCGTCTTGCCACCAGTGAGAATCAACGGACGAGACTTGGTCGACGGCGGCGTCGTGAACAACACGCCGCTATCGCATGCCGTCGCGCTCGGCGCTACCACTGTATGGGTGCTTCCTACCGGCTACTCATGCGCCATGCATGAATCCCCCAGGGGCGCACTTGCAATGATGGTGCATGCATTCACGCTGGCGATCAACCAACGGCTTGCGCTCGATGTCGCGCGGTTCGAAGGAACGGTGGACCTGCGCGTCATCCCACCGCTGTGCCCGGTCCGCGTTTCACCCGTGGACTTTTCGCACTCGGCGTCTCTCATCGAAAGGTCGGTCGACTCGACCCGCCACTGGCTTTCGACGCGCCATCGCGTCACCGGTCAAGCGGATCTGCTTAAGCCGCATCGCGACTGACGGGGCGAACCGGCCGCTTCTTGTGTTCGGTTCACACCTCAGCGAGCACACGGTATTAGTCGGTGCTGTGCGCGACCAGCTTCTCCGGTATGGAATCGAACTGTTCGTGGCACATGACACCATCGAGCACGACAAGCTATGGCAGGACGAGATCGAAAGGCTCTTGACCGCGCCCACGCCGGAATGGTCTTCGTACACCAGGGCCTGCGCGAAAGCGCTTGGTGCGATCGGGAGATTGGTTGGCTGCAAGGACTTCGCTGCGGGCAGCGCGCCGAGTTAGACCAAGTTGCCCGCTGGTCAGCGGTGTTTATTAAGGGGGCGTACACGATCAGGGTCGTGTAAAGGAAGCACCCGCGCGCTCCAAGTTACTGCGGCGGTGGCCTCTACAAAAGTGAGGTGGTCGTAATGACCGCACGGGCGCCGCCGACTTCGGCCGCCGCCTCGCCCCTGTCGGTGGGCCAAGACGCGTTATAGCGTGTAACCGTCGCGAGGGAATTGCCAGAAAGGACCTTCTCGATGCCCGAGGAGAAAACCGGAAAAGCCAAGCTTCTTGACGCGTTGACGACCAAGGGCACTGCGTTCACCCGCGCCGAACGCCGCAAGATGGGTCTTCTGGGTCTGCTGCCGACCGCCGAGAAGACCCTTGCTCAGCAAGCGGAGCATTGCTGGCACGAATTCTCCACTTACCGTGAGGATCTCGACAAGCACATCTATCTGCGCGGGTTGCAGGATCGCAACGAGACTCTGTTTTACCGGGTGTTGCGCGACCATATCCCCGAGACAATGCCGATCGTCTACACCCCGACCGTTGGCGAAGCCTGCCAACGATTCAGCGAGATCTACCGACGGCCTCGGGGCCTTTTCGTATCCTATCCCGACCGCGAACTGCTCTGCGAAGTGCTGCGCAACCGCCCGCAGCGCGACGTGGACGTGATCGTGGTGACCGATGGGCAGCGCATCCTCGGCCTGGGCGATCAGGGGATCGGCGGGATGGGGATCCCGATCGGGAAGCTCTCGCTCTACACCCTCATTGGCGGCATCACGCCGGCCCGCACGCTTCCGATCGTGCTCGACGTAGGCACCGACAACGTGGAGCTCCTCGACGACCCGGAGTATGTCGGCTGGCGTCACCGGCGGATTGGAGACGACGAGTACTACTCGTTCATCGACGATTTCGTCGCCGCGGTGCGGGAAGAACTGCCGGACGTGCTGTTGCAATGGGAAGACTTCGCCACTGTGCACGCGCTGCCGATCCTGCAGCGCTACCGCGACAAGCTGCTCACCTTCAACGACGACATCCAGGGCACCGCCGCGGTCACCGTCGGCGCGCTGCACGGTGCGGCGAAGGTGGCCGGCCGCCCGCTGTCGCAGCAGCAGGTCGTGATGCTCGGTGCGGGCTCGGCCGGTATTGGCGTGCTCGACATGATCCATCGCGAGATGATGTCGGAGGGTCTATCCGAACGTGACGCGGCGGCGCGGATCTGGGTCGTGGACATAGTGGGACTGCTCACCGACGACCGCACGGACCTAACCCCGGAACAGCGCAAGCTTGTCCAGCCGGCCAACCGCCTGGCGGATTGGGGTCTGACCGGGCCCGCCCAACTGGCCGATGTCGTGCACAACGTTGATGTCGGCGTCCTGCTGGGACTGTCCACGGCGGCTGGTGCGTTCACCGAGAAAATCGTGCGGGAGCTCGCGGGTAAGACCGAGCGGCCGATCATCTTCCCGCTGTCTAACCCGACAAGCCGTGCCGAGGCCCGTCCGTCCGAATTGAACGAATGGACCGAGGGGCGTGCGCTGATCGCCACGGGCTCACCATTTCCACCGGTGCGGCGAAACGGCGTGGAACGACCAATCGCCCAGTGCAACAACGTCTACATCTTCCCTGCGATGGGGTTGGCCGCCACCGCGGCGCAGGCCACCAGGGTCACCGACGAGATGATGCGGGTCGCGGCCGCCACCCTCGGAGATGCCTCGCCCGCCCTTGACAACCCCGATATGCCGCTGCTGCCGGCGTGGTCGGACGTCCCCGATGTGGCGATGCGCATCGCCCACGAGGTCGGCGTCCAAGCCGTCGCGGACGGAGTCGCCCCGAAACGCAGCGACGAAGAACTGGCCGAGCGCATCGCGCAGGTGCGCTGGGCACCCGAATACCCCCCAGTGCCAGCGTGAGTGAGATCTAGCGGCAGATCGATACGGTGCTGATGAACTCACCCGGAGTACCGAGAGGTGCCAATTGCCGTTCTGAGACCGGACAGCAGCGGATCGTTCTCGGAGGTGAAGCTCCCCAACTACGACACGATCCACTACGCACCAGCCCTCGGCGCCAACGGGATTGGCGCTTCGATGAAGGTATTTTCGCGACGCGTCCAACGAATCCGCGGCCGCGACTGCATATCGCCGACAGGAGGTCTGTTGTGTCCGTTCAGTCCGATAACCCACCGCCTACGTATGCTGACCGTCCGATCGGAATTGATGCAACAGGAACGCGAACAGAATTCGACAGCCTCGGAACCGTCGAAGTGCCCGCCGATCGGTACTGGGGCGCGCAGACGCAGCGGTCGTTGCAGCACTTCTCGATCGGCAACGACCATATGCCGATAGAGGTGTACCGGGCCTACGGCCTGATCAAAAAGGCCTGCGCCCTGGTGAATGAGCGTGCCGGGCGCCTGGAGCCGTGGCGGGCCAGGGTGATTGTTCAGGCGGCCGAGGAAGCGATCGCGGGCAAGCTCGACGATCAGTTCCAGCTGTATGTGTGGCAGACCGGTTCGGGCACGCAGAGCAACATGAACGTCAACGAGGTGCTTTCCAACCGCGCCATTCAGCTGCTCGGTGGCGAGCTGGGCAGCCAAAACCCGGTGGGCCCGAACGACCACGTCAACATGGGCCAAAGCAGCAACGACACCTTTCCCACCGCGATGCACATCGCCGCGCTCACCGAGATCGATGAACGGCTCGTCCCATCGGTTAAAGCACTGCACGACGAGATCGCCGACAAGTCCGCGCAATGGATGGACGTCGTCAAGATCAGCCGCACCCATCTGGAAGACGCCGTACCGCTCAGCGTCGGACAGGAATGGTCAGGCTGGGCTGCACAACTTCGAGCTTGCATGGACGAGCTCGACCACGTCCGGAACGGCTTGTTCGAGTTGGCTGTTGGCGGCACCGCGGTAGGCACTGGCCTCAATGCCCCAAGGGGGTTTAGCCGCGACGTGGCTGCCGCCCTCGCCGAACTCACCGGCAAGCCCTACATCACCGCGTCGAACAAATTCGCTGCGCTGGGGTCGTTGGACCCGATGGTGCGCGCTCACGCCGGACTCCGCGGTTTGGCGGTCGCATTGATGAAGATCGCCAACGACATGCGGTGGCTGGCGTCCGGGCCGCGCTGCGGACTGGGAGAGCTGATCCTGCCGGCCAACGAGCCGGGTTCCTCGATCATGCCGGGCAAGGTGAACCCCACGCAGTGTGAGGCATTGGTGATGATCGCCATTCAGGTGATCGGCAATGACACCGCCGTCGCGCTGGCTGGGTCGCAAGGCAATTTCGAGCTCAATGCGATGCGCCCGGTCATCATCAACAACGTTTTGCACTCGGCGCGCATCCTCGGTGATGGCTGCGCGAAATTCCTCGAGTATTCGGTGCAAGGCACCTCGCTCAACACCGAGCGCATCGCTGGCTACGTCGACAACAGCGCCATGCTCGTGACCGCGTTGAGCCCGGTGATCGGCTACCAGAACGCCGCGCACATCGCCGAAGCCGCAGTCGCTGACAACACCACCCTGCGGGAGGCCGCGTTGGCCTCCGGCAAAGTCACCGCCGAACAGTTTGACTCAATCGTCAAGCCCATCAACATGATCGGCGATGGACTCGCCGGCGCGTAACAATTCCAGACACCAGTGACCGGACCAAAAGTTCCCCATGCCGTGCCGAACACGGTGCGCATGACCGAAGGATGATCGAGGAGACGAGGCATTGCCAACCGTTGCACAGCACATCATTGCAGCACTCGAAGCCAGCGGGATAGCCCGTGTCTATGGCCTACCGGGCGACAGCCTCAACGGATTTACCGACGCGATCCGCCGCTCGGGCCGGATTGATTGGGAACACGTGCGTCACGAGGAAGCCGCGGCCTTCGCAGCCGCGGCCGACGCCGCTTTGACCGGCGGCCTGGCGGTGTGTGCCGGCAGCTGTGGGCCGGGCAATCTGCATCTGATCAACGGGTTGTTCGACGCGCAGCGCACTCGTGTGCCGGTGTTAGCGATCGCGGCGCAGATACCGCTGGATGAAGTCGGTTCGCAATACTTCCAGGAGACGCACCCGCAGGAGCTGTTCCGTGAGTGCAGCGTGTATTGCGAGCTCGTCAGCAAGGCGGAAATGGCGCCACGCATCGTCGAGATGGCGATGCGGTCCGCGATTGAACAGCGAGGTGTCGCCGTTGTTGTGGTACCGGGTGAGGTTTTCCTCAGCCAGCTGAGTAACCCGGACTGGAAGATCGGGCCGGTTGTGCCTACCCGGTCAGTGCTGCGGCCCGCCGACGAGTCTTTGCGCCAGGCCGCCGACATCCTCAACCGCTCGACCCGCACCACGATCCTTGCCGGCGCGGGGTGCGCCGGGGCACACGACGAAGTGGTTGAGCTCGCAGGGACGTTGCGGGCGCCGATCGTGCACGCGTTGCGCGGCAAGGAGCATATGGAGTACGACAATCCCCACGACGTCGGCATGACCGGGCTGCTCGGCTTCGCCTCCGGATACAAGGCGATCAAGGAGGCCGATGTGCTGCTGATGCTGGGCACCGACTTCCCTTACCGCCAGTTCTATCCCACCAACGCCACCATCATTCAGGTCGACATCGACGGGAGCCATCTCGGCAGGCGCGTACATGTCGATCTCGGATTGCTTGGCACGGTGAAGGACACGATTAGCGCGTTGCACCCGCTGGTCTCCCCGGCATCCGACCGCGACCACTTGGATCGCGCGCTAAAGCACTACCGCAAGACCCGCAAGTCGCTTGACGACCTGGCGGTCAACGACCGCGACCGCACGCCGATCCGGCCGGAATACGTTGCGCGGCTTGCCAGTCAACTGGCAAGCGCTGATGCGGTGTTCACCTATGACGTAGGCACACCCACGATTTGGGCCGCCCGGTACCTGACGATGAACGGTCGGCGCCGTCTGATCGGGTCGGCGACGCACGGGAGCATGGCCGGTGCCCTCTCGCATGCGATCGGTGCACAGACTGTTGACCGTGGCCGACAGGTTGTCGCGCTGGCGGGGGACGGCGGCCTGACGATGCTGTTCGGGGAACTGGTGACGCTCAAGCAGAATCGACTGCCCGTGAAGGTGATCGTGTTCAACAACTCATCGCTGGGTTTCGTCGAGTTGGAGATGAAGGCCGCCGGCATCGTGAATTTCGGCACTGACTTGGAGGCGGTCGACTTCGCCACGGTGGCGCGCGCGGTCGGACTCTTCGCGCACCGTGTCGAACAGCCCGCTGACCTCAACGCGGCGTTGGAAGACGCGTTCGCGCATGACGGGCCCGCGGTCATCGACGTCGTCACCGCGCGCCAGGAGCTCACCATCCCGCCGACCATCACCGCCGAGCAGGTAAAGGGGTTCTCGCTATACGCAATCCGAACCATCCTGGCCGGCCGTGGTGATGAACTCCTCGACCTCGTCAGCACCAACGTCGCGCGAAGGATCCTCGACTGATGCGGCAGGCGGCCTAGGTGTGGCATGTCATACAGGCAGGACGTTGGATGGCTGACGCCGCGGACGACGTCGAGGACCTCGAAACGGTCCTCAGCGCAGCGTGCTGCTCCACGACAACGGCCAATCAACCGGACATGACGTTGATCGCCGTACACTATCTCAATCGCGGTCTTGGCTTGAGCTCCACCCAGCCTAATCCCGGGGCAGGTAGTCGCTTCCATCGCACAAGCCTCATCTATCGGAGGTTAGCTTGACTCGATCGTGCGGCGCTTAACCGAAGAGATGGTGCGTGACGGGTGATCCCCAGGGCGGCCGAAAAATTCGCGCTTCCGGTACCGCTGAAAACAGTTGAATCGTGACAGGGGCTCCGTCACGTAGAATTGACTTGCTTCACGAGATGCGTCATCAAGCCCCGGCTCGGCGCGCACCAACCCCATTGCTCATGGGTGGTCCGGGTGACGAAGCGGCGGGCGCCGGCCGGTGCCGGCAAGAGCGCCTCCCGAGTGGAGGCCCGGCATGTAGGAGTCGCCGCCATGACCGAGTTGACGCTGGCTGAAGTGGCCAAGGAGCTGGACGCGCTCAACCAATCCTGACCACCTAATTTCACGAGACCTGTCTCCGACGGATGTGCCGCCGCCGCGGATCGCCGCCAACGCCGACGGCCGTCCGGTAGCGGTCATGCGGTCGGCAATCTCTGCGGGTCGAACAACGCGATAGGGTGGTCGGTGGCCCGATCGATGGCCAGGTCGGCAAGGATCTCGCCGACCACCGGAACGAATTTGAAGCCGTGCCCGGAGAATCCGCACGCCATGATGACGTCGGCGCATTGCGGGTGGCGCCCGATCACGAAGTGCCGGTCGGCTGTATTGGAGTACATGCAGGTCGCCGCGTGCAGGCACTTGCCCGCCAGCGCCGGCAACAACTCAGCGACCCGCGCCCTAATCTCGCTGATTTCCCGCTCGTGCACCACTCGGTCGATGGTGTCGGGCGTACAGGCGATCCCGTTGCGGGCGAAGCCGACTTTCACACCGCCCCGCGGTCCGTCGATCGCCGGTAGGCCGTATATGTGTATGCCTGAGCCGTTCTCGTGGATGAAGATGGGGTGATCCTCGAACCTGGAAACACCGCCGATCGGGTCCAGCCAGTACATCACCTGACGTTCCACCGTGATGGGGACACCGAACTGACCCAGCACCTGCGGGGCCCAGGCGCCCGGGCAGATCACCAACTGCCCAGCGGTGTAAGACCCACGACCCGTAATGACCCGCATCCCTGCGGCGGTCTGGTTCCAATCCAGCACGGGTTCACCAAATTGCAGTGTGGCCCCCGCTTTTTCGGCAATTTCCAGATATGCGCGCACCGTCAGCTCCGGTCGCGCGAACCCGGCTTTGGCGTCGTAGAGCGCGATATCTTCGGGGTGGGGCGTGAAGTTCGGGAATCGGCCGGTGATCTCGGCGGCGTCGAGCAACTCATGCGGCAGATCCCATCGGCGGCTGGCACGCAGGCTACCGGATACGATCAGGCAGTCCGGTGGCCCGATGAAAAGGCCCCCGGTGAGTCGGTAAACGTCGCGTTGAGAGTCGGCAGCCAGCTTCTCCCACAGCTCGTAGGCGCGCAGCAACAGCGGAACATAACCGGGGTCCTCGAAATAAGCCTGGCGGATGATCCGAGACCCGCCGTGGCTGGAGCCCTTGTCGTGGGCGGGCTCATGCCGCTCCAGGCCGAGCACCCGGCGTCCGCGGGCGGCCAGATGATAGGCGGCGGCACTTCCCATACCGCCCAATCCCACCACGATGACGTCGTAACCCGTTGTTGTTCTGACCATGTCAAGTTACCTCCGGATCGGGGCCATCTTAGGATCGACGACCGGTTGTCGGTGTCCGACATCGGGTTTTAATCGCCGGTGCGCAAATCTTCCGCTGAACATAACTACCGTTGTTGCACCAGAAGCTCACGCCACTATCCCGCGCACGTACCAACAGCCATACCTGGATTCACCCCTCGACATTTGCACCGGGTTCGGCCAAACTGCGCGAAGTCGATCTGCAGTGCGCCACCAGGACGCAAGGGCGGTGGGGCACCGATGGGCGCTACACACCCTGCACTCGAACGTACGGCTGCTAGGCCGCAACCGGACACCGTTCCCACTTCGGGGGGCTTTCCGCAACCACGCCGAGTAAGGCCATCGCGTCGACGTGGTCATCTTCGAAAAGCTGGGCATAGATCGCGAGCGTCGTGGTGACCTTCGCGCGAGCGGCGAAGCGGGGCGATAACGGCCTTTCTGCGCAGGAACGGATCTGAAGGCCACCGAAGGTGGCCGGTCTGCCCGCGGGCGGTCACGAATTGCGGATCGCCGCAGCGAGTTCGCGTGGATCGTCCAGCATGACAAATGTGGAGCTTTCAGGAACTTCGTCCAAAGTTGCTTGCGGAAAGGCATTGAGAAGTCGCCGGGCGTGATCGAGG
>DASZKQ010000134.1:0-16246 GCA_035552835.1 Mycobacterium sp.
GAGATCAACTCGCGGCCCGAACGTCGTGACCCGCCAACCCGGCTGCTGAACCTCGCGTTGGAGCTCGGGTGTGATTTCAGCATTGACACCGATGCGCATGCGCCGGGCCAGCTCGACTTCCTCGGCTACGGCGCTCAGCGCGCGCTCGATGCCGGCGTGCCCGCCGATCGGGTCGTCAATACCTGGCCGGTCGACAAGCTGCTGGAGTGGACGGCGTCGTAGCCCCGAGTGGCCAGTTCTGGCACGGTTTCTCGCTGCGGGTTCACGCGGCGAGAAATTAATCAGGTAGGTGCGGCATTTCCAGGTCGGGGTCGCGGCCGACCAGCACTCCGCGGGTGAGTGCCGACCTGCCATAGCGGCGACGCACCCGGTCGACCGCCGCATCGACAACGGCGGGCTCCCTTTGCGCCCCGGTGAACGGCAGCATCAGCTGCTCGGCGCCGCTGCGGTCGATCTCCGAAACGGCGAACCCGACCAACGTCAGACCACGCTCGGCGGTCAGCGGCGCGGCGGCGGCGACCAGGCGCCGGGCCGTGGCGAGGATGGTTTGCGTCGACGCAGTGGCCCACGGCAACGTGTGCGACCGGGTCGCCCGGCCGAAGTCGTTGAACCGCAACCGCAATGTGACCGTCCGCCCGGTGCGCCCGGCCGCCCGCATCCGCCCGGTGATCCGGTCGATCAGGTTGATCACCACCGCGTCGATCTCGGCGGGCGACATGGTGTTGCCTGCGCGGCCAAGCGCGCGCTGAGCGCCCACCGACCGTCGGCGAACGCCAGTCGAAACCCGCCGCGGATCGACATTGCGGGCCAGTGCATACAGCCGGCCGCCCATCGCCCCGCCCACCAACGAAGCCAGCATGGACTCGCTGAGCTCCGCCACGTCGGCGACCGTTTCGATGCCGTGGGCGTGCAGCTTGTCAGCCGTCACCGCACCGACGCCCCACAGCCGGCGTACCGGCAGCGGATGCAAGAAGGCAAGCTCTCGGCCGGGCGGGACCAGCAGCAGGCCATCGGGTTTGGCTTCCTGGCTGGCGACTTTGGCGAGGAATTTCGTCCTGGCGATGCCGACGGTGATCGGTAGCCCGACGCGGCGGCGTACCTCGCTGCGCAGTCGGTCCGCGATCTGCACCGGTGTTCCGGAGACCCGGCGCAGCCCGCCGACGTCCAGGAAGGCCTCATCAACCGACAGCGGCTCGACCAGGGGAGTGGTGTCGCGGAAAACCTCGAACACCGCCTCGCTGGCCCGCGTGTACGCGGCCATCCTGGGCGGGACCACCGCGGCGTGCGGGCACAGTCGCCGGGCCTGCGCGCCGCCCATCGCGGTGCACACACCGTAGGCCTTGGCTTCGTAGCTGGCCGCCAGCACCACCCCGCCGCCGACGATCACCGGCCGGCCGCGCAGAGCCGGATCATCGCGTTGTTCGACGGACGCGTAGAACGAGTCGAGGTCCGCGTGGAGGATGTGCGCTTCGGCCGACACGAACATATGTTCGCATCGACCGGTGACTTGCTCGGGCTAATTGCCCGGCTTCTTCCTCAGTCCGCGAAGTGGACTGCATCGTCGCCGGGCGCAGATTGTCCGTAGATGCTGCTGACCCAGATATGCGTCAGGGTGTCGACGACGCGGACCTCGATGACCGCCGGCTGTTCAGCGGACAAGGTCGCCATCATGGTGCGCTCATTCATTTGGTTCAGCGACGTCGCGAGGTCTGCTGCCGGGATCGTCTCGGGTGCGGCGCCCCGCGCTCGTTCGGCGGTGATCATGGCCGAGGTGTGGTCGATCCATTTCTGCATGAAGCCCGACCACACGGCGCGGAACTCCGAGCTGGTGGCCAGCGCCTCCGTGCCTGCTCGGGCCACCGCACGGTGCGAGTCGAACGCGCTGAAGAACGCTTTGATGCCATTTCGCCACACCCGACGTGGATCTAGTTGTAGGCGTTGCACTGCGCCGTCGAACTCCGCGTCGGCGCGCGCGATCATGGGCTCGAGCAGCGACAACAGCACCGCTTCCTTGGACTTGAAATAGAAGTAGAACGTGGGCCTCGAGAGGCCGGCGCCCTTGGCCAGGTCGTCGACGGAGATGTCGGCAAATGAGCGCTCTTCGAGCAAGCGCTCGGCAGTCGCCAGGATCGCGAGCTCACGGTCGTCGCCCGACGGGCGTGCCGAGCGACGCCCCCGTGCGCTGCGGGGGGAGCTGACGGTGGCCACGACCGCTACTTTACACGGTGTTGAGAAATTCGACACAGTGTTGACGCACTCAACACCGTGTTGATAGCGTGGCGCCATGACTGAACACCTCGACGTGCTCATCGTGGGCGCCGGCATCTCCGGTATCAGCGCCGCTTGGCACCTGCAGGACCGCTGCCCATCCAAGAGCTATGCGATCCTGGAGCGCCGGGATGACCTCGGCGGCACCTGGGACCTGTTCAAGTACCCGGGCATTCGCTCCGACTCGGACATGTTCACGCTCGGCTTCCGGTTCAAGCCGTGGGAGTCGGCCCAGTCGATCGCCGACGGCGCGTTGATAAAGGCCTACATCAAGGAGGCCGCGACCGAGAACGGAATCGACCAACACATCCGCTACCGCCAGAAGGTAGTGGCCGCCGAATGGTCCGATGCTGACAATCGATGGACCGTCACGGTGGACAACGACGGCCGACAGGAGCAGCTCAGCTGCTCGTTCTTGATCGCGTGCAGCGGCTACTACAACTACGACGAGGGCTACTCGCCGACGTTCAAAGGCGCCGAAGACTTCCAGGGCACGATCATCCATCCCCAGCACTGGCCGGAGGACCTCGACTACGCGGACAAGAAGGTCGTGGTTATCGGATCCGGAGCGACCGCGGTGACGCTCATTCCGGCCTTGGTGAACTCCGGCGCCGGCCACGTCACCATGCTGCAGCGCTCGCCGACCTACATCGGCTCGCTGCCCCTGATCGATCCCGTCGCTGAGCGGGCCAACCGGTGGCTGCCGGCCCGTGCCGCGCACGTCGTGAACCGCTGGAAGGCAATCGCTTTCAGCACGGCTCAGTACCAGATTGCCCGGAAATTCCCCGCCTACATGCGCAAGACCCTGATGACGATGGCCAAGCGACGTCTGCCCGAGGGCTACGACGTGGAGAAGCATTTCGGCCCGAGCTACAACGTGTGGGACCAGCGGTTGTGCCTGGCGCCCAACGGTGACCTGTTCAAGACCATCCGGCACGACCAGGCCGACGTCGTCACCGACACCATCGACCGGTTCAGCAAGACAGGCATCAAGCTCAGCTCCGGTGACGAGCTGCAAGCCGACATCATCATCACCGCAACGGGTTTGAACCTGCAGATGTTCGGTGGCGCCGCGATCCGGCGTAACGGGATGCCAGTCGAACTCACCGAGTTGATGGCCTACAAGGGCATGATGCTGACCGACATGCCGAACATGGCGTTCACCATCGGCTACACCAACGCGTCCTGGACCCTGAAGGCCGACCTGGTATCGGAGTTCGTGTGCCGGGTGCTCAATTACATGGATGCGCGCGGCTACGACACCGTGGTGCCGCAGCATCCGGGCGATTCGGTGGACGAGCGTCCGCTGATGGACTTCACACCTGGGTACGTATTGCGGGCGTTGGACTACCTGCCGAAGGCGGGCTCAATAACCCCGTGGCGGCTCAAGCAGAACTATCTACTGGATCTACAGCTGATCCGGCGTGGCCGGGTCGACGACGAGGCCCTGCACTTCGCGAAAAAGCCTGCCGCCCTGCCGGTTTAGCCGGTAGCGGCTGCGGCATTGCTTCCAGTGACGACGATCCCGTCGTCGTCGCTGTAGGCGATGTCGCCCGGCACGAACGTCACCCCGCCGAAGCTGACCGTGACGTCTCGCTCGCCGGCACCGCTCTTGCCGCTCTTGCGGGGGTTGGTGCCGAGCGCCTTGATCCCGAGGTCGAGGTCGCGCAGGGCGGCGGCATCCCGAACGGCGCCGTGCACCACCAGCCCGGCCCAGCCGTTCGAGCGGGCCAACTCGGCGATGACGTCGCCGACCAGTGCGGTATGCAACGAACCTTCGCCGTCGATCACCAGCACACCGCCCTCGCCCGGCGTCGACAGCACCGACTTCAAAAGTGCATTGTCTTGCAGGCAGTGCACGGTGCTGATCGGGCCGGCGAATTGGGTCCGCCCGCCGAACTGGCGGAACTGAACATCACAGCTACGGACGTCCGGCCCGATATCGTCGACAAGGTCGGCCGTGGGCCGGAAAATCACGGTCACCGCGCCATGCTAGCCATCGCGACTCGCGCCCCGTTGACGAAGCCGGCGCACCAGCAGCAAGGCCAGCAGACTGACCACGATTGCCACCGCCAAAGGCACTGGTGAACGGCCGGCCGACGACAGGCCCGCTTCCCCCGACACTGGGTTGTGCGCCGCGTCCACAGTCGACTTCGCATGTGCTGCGGCATCTTTCGCTGCTGCGGCAAGCTGGCCGTTGGTCTCGATCTGTGGTGGCGTCGGGGGTTGGATTGTTGGCTTGGCGGCGCTGGGTTCGGCTTTTTTGGTGTGCGCCTTCTTCGCGGCTGCTTTCTTCGCCGGTGTTTTCTTGGCGCCCGCCTTTTTTGCTGCTGCCTTCTTGGGTGTGGCATGCTGGCCCTTTTTTGCCGCTTTCGCGGCCTTAGCGGGCGCCTTTTTGCCGGGAGCCTTCTTCGCCGGTTTATCCGGCGCCTTGGCCGGCGGCGTTGACATTTCCGGGGGTTGCTCCGGCGGTTTTGGTGGTGCTGTGTCGGCCGGTGGTGCGGGCGGGGCGGGCGGTGTGGGTGCCGCGCCGGGCGGGTGTTGGGGTGTGTTGTCCGGTCGATCCTGCGGGTCTGCCATCCGGCTGCTCCTTTGCAGTTTCTTTCTCGCCTACACCGACCACGTACACCAGCAGTCGAATCCATCATGCCAGGACGGGCAATCCGGGCTAGCCGGGCAAGGACCGGGCCGTCAGGGCCTCTTCCGCGCCGCCCACAGCGCCGCGCCCCCAACCAACACAACCGCACCGGCAATGAACGGCCAGATAGGGATGTCGCCGCTGGACGTATCCGAGGCGTCGGCCGTCGGCCCGGGCGTGCCGGTACCCGGTGTCGTCAGCCGAAACGACCACGATCCAGACACCACATGGCCGTCTGCTGAGGTCACCCGGTAGTTCGCCGTGTAGTTTCCGGTCGGTCCCAGGGGCCGCACGCCGACGCTAACAACCGCGCCGTGCACCTGCGGTTGCCCGGAAGACCACAGGTTGCCGTCCGGCCCGACAACCGTCATCGCGGCGAACGTGGTTTGCAGCTCCTCGTTGAAGACCGCACTGACGTGGGTCGGACCGGTGCTGACGATGGCATTGTCGGCGGGGTCGGTCGACACCCGGGCGGCGTGCGCACTTGCGGCTCCGGCGGTCAAGGTGGCGGCGAATGCAATTGCTGCCAAAAGCAGACTCACCGCAGCCATGCGTGTTTGCCGGCTCATGTTCGTCGAACCACGAGTGCGACACCGATACCCAGGGCACCGAGGAGCAGGGCCGCTCCGCTGAGCACCCGGGCGATGTTATCGGCTGTTGCCCTTGGCTTTTGCGTTTGCGACCCGGCCACGGCGGTCGGCGCGGTGGTGCTGCTTGGGTTCGCGTGATGATGGGTTGGCGGGGGCGTCGGCCCCTCGGCGAGTGTCAGCACCGGCGCCGGATTACTCGGCTCAGCCCCGCCGGGCTGCGCCGCCTGATCCCACTGGACCACCGATCCGTCGGCGTAGGTCTGGGTCGCGGGGAAACTGACGGTGTCGGCGTCGGGCAGTTTCACCGATATCCGGAACAGCCCGAACTGGTCGACGGGGATTCCGCCGTTCGGCGCTGCCGTCCAGGTCACCGAGCGGACCGCGCCGGACGCCGAGTCGCGGTCGAGTTTGGCCGTCCAGCCTGACTGGGTTTCGGTCTGTACCGCAGTGACATTGGACAGGTTGACCGTCAGAGCGGTGGTGGCAGCGCCCTTCGTGGATTCATTGGGCACCTGAAAGGTGACTATCGCCATGCCGCCGCGCACGGCGTCGTCGCTGCTGGCATGAACGTGGGCCGATGCCGGCGCGATCGCGGCGGCCGATCCGAGGTAGAGCGTGGTGGCGGCGGCGGCCGAGATTAGGGCGCGCCAAATCACACTGCAGTGCCATGACATCCGATTGTGATTCCTTTTGTCGAAGGGGCGGGACGAGGCCGCGTCGGCCGGCGGCCAGGTACTTCAGGTCAATCCGAGCCGGGCCATCAGGTCGGCGTCGATCTCGTCGAGTTGTCGGGAGATTGCGGCGTGGGCGGCACGGCGGCGCGCGGCGGGCATGTTCTCAGCAGCGGAGATGGCCGCCGACAGGTCGGTGAGCCGTTCGGAAATGGCGGCCACGAATTGTTTGGTCTCGTCGTCCTTGGGTTTCTTCTCCTGCACCGAGCGCAACGATTGCTCGGCGCCGGCCATGCGGGCCGACAGCCGGCCACCGTGCCCGGAAAATTGACCGATCTGGGCCAACGGAACCCCGAGTTGGTCAGCGCGCCGTTGGTCGATCAGCCCGCGGACGGCTACGGCGACCCGGTATGCCAGCGGCACCATGATCGGGGCCAGCAGCCGAGACACCGTCAGGATCCGGCGAATCCGCGTCGGTGACAGCAATTTGCCCTCCCGCGCCGCCTTGAGCTTGGTTTCGGCCACCTTCAACGCCGTCCGGTCGCTGTCCCGCTGTGCTTTCAGCTGGTCCCTGAGCGCCTTCGACTCGGCGCGCTGCGCGGTTTTGAACCGGCGGGCCTCGTTTTTCGCGGACAGTTTCGCCTCGAGTTTGGCCCGGGCTTTGATCGCCCGGGCCTCGGCACGACGCGTCGCGCGGGTTTTTCGCTTGCCGAACAGGCCCATTCGCGGCCGCCTCCCCGCTATCTCGTCGACTATCGAGGTGCGTACGCCCCGTCGATGGGCCAACCCTAACCGGGCAGGCCCCGCGGCTATGCGTCTAGGTGTTCCTTGCGGCGTAGCTCGTCAACGCGCTGCACGATGTCGTGTTGCGACTCCGCGGACAAACCGCTGGCGCGAAGCGCGATACGTCGAACGCCCTCATCGCGCATGGTGATCAGCCACGCCAACTCTTTCTCGAGCTTTTCGTAGTACTCGTCGTCGGTGAAGTAGGCGGGCTTGATGCGGAAGAAGTTCGCCAGCGCGGCCATGGTGGCAGACGACGGGTTTGTGCGGTTGCCGGAGCGTAGCTGCGACAGGTAGGGAGCAGACATTGTGATGCCCTCCGCCTTGAGCGCCGCGATCACCTCAGCGGAGGTATGCGGCCCCCGTCCCGGCGGATAAACCGTGTCGAACAGGCGGTTCAGGCGGGCAGAAAACGTCGTGCTCATCGATATGACCTCCACCGGGGCGGTGCAATATTTATTTCCGTTGTGGTATTTGCTGATCATCGTAGCGAGTGTTATCGCCGCAACCAAGTGCAAACTTGGCGAGAATTGCCGCCCGCCGTCGCGGCGCGAGTTGGCGACGCCGTTAGAGCGCGCCAAGCTCGACATTCAGCGAATTCACATGATGTAGCAACCGAATTGTGTTCGCACGTGGTCGCCGCAGCGCGACCTCGTCGCGGCACAAGGCTTCGTTGTCCAGCTGATCGGATTCTATGGCAACCGACACACCGCGCGGACGTCCAAAAAAGCAGATTTGCTGTCGTCGGCTGCTGCGGTACCTGCGAGCGCGGTTTTGGGCATACCCGCGACCTGACTAGTCCTCGCTGGAACGCCTCAAGCAGCGAGCAGCATCGCCAGAATCGCGGTGTCGGGATGGCTGATGGGGTCGACACCGACGCGGCTCACCACCGAGGTGATCGTGCCGTCGGCTTCTGCCTCCACCCAGGCAGCGCGGTGCTCCAGCCCCAGATACGGCAGCCCGGGCAGCAGCACGCATCCCGACGCCGCGCCGTTGCATTCGGGCAACGACGGCGTGGTCTCTGAGGGCGGATGCAGCATCAACAGTGCCGGCGGCTGATGGTCAGCGAAATAACCTGGCCGAATGGCGGATTCGCCTACCACCGGGCCCTCCGCCAGTACCAGACCGACGGTGCCTGGCGCTGGAGTGTCCGGCAGTTCTTCGCGAGCACCGAATACCGTTGTGGTATTTAGCAATCCAGGAAGCGACGCGACCCGGACCGCAACCATCAACAGCTGTGCCCACTCCTTCGTCGAGTCGGGCCAACGCCCGGAAATCACAAACCCTTTCAGGACACCACGAGAATGAAACGGGGCCACTTCGACGGCCCGGCCTGACCCGGTTTCCATTTCGCCCTCCGCCATACTTCGGTTCGGGTATCCAGCGATACGCCGGTGGGTCGATAGCTCAGCATGCGTCAGCAGATGAATACCCGCAAGCTGACACGAGCAACCAACGCCCAACTTAGGCAAAATGAAATACGGCTGAAATAGTGAACGGGACGCCGCGCGAATGGCGCGACGCCCCGAACAGGCGAATTCAACTGGACTCAGCCGGCGATCAGCCCCTTGGCCTTCGAAGTCGCCGCCGCGTAACGCGATTGCACATCCTCCCAGTTCACGACGTTCCAGAACGCCTTGGCGAAGTCGGCCTTGACGTTCTTGTACTGCAGGTAGAAAGCGTGCTCCCACATGTCGAGCACCAGCAGCGGAACGATGCCGAGCGGAAAGTTGGTCTGGTGGTCGTAAACCTGGAATACCAAGAGCTTCTGGCCGAGGCTGTCCCAGCCGAGGGCTGCCCAGCCCGAACCCTGCACGGTGGTGGCAGCCGAGGTGAACTGACCGCGGAACTTGTCGAACGATCCGAAGGCGTCATCAATGGCGGCCGCAAGCTCGCCGGTCGGCTTGTCACCACCGTTGGGGGACAAGTTCTTCCACCACAGGCTGTGATTGACGTGCCCGGCCAGATTGAACGCCAGGTTCTTCTCGTGCAGCAGAATCGCCGAGAAATCCTCTTTGGCGCGCGCCTCTTCCAGTTTGGTCAGGGCATCGTTAGCGCCCTTGACATAGGTAGCGTGGTGCTTGTCGTGGTGAAGCTCGTTGATTTGACCCGAGATATGCGGCTCCAGTGCTCCGTAGTCCCAGTCCAAGTCGGGCAAAGTGTATTCAGCCACTCCGATTCCTTCCTTCGACGATCGTTGCCGATCTGCTTCTGACGCTCCACTCGCAGGCTGTCAGCGGAGCGGCGGCTTGGGTTGGTCAACCAAGATCAACCCTGCTCCATCACCGCGCGCACCGCAAGAACGAGCGATGGGTGAATACCCAGCGGGTGGGATTTCAGAACCAAACAATGACCGCGAGGATCCCCAGCAAAACCAGGGCGATCAGGCCGGCGCGCAAACCGGCAAGCAAGTAGGAGCGATTGCACGTCGCCGAATTGGTGTACCAATGCGACGACGACCCCGCCGACTGTGGTCCGATCGGTTGCGTTGTCATCCGATGGCCCCGACCTTTACGTCCAACTCTCCCCCAGTGAGATGAGTCACAACTACTCCCAGTGGTCGCGATCATAACCCCTTGCGAACCGGCGGGAAAATTGAACCGTACGCGGGCAGCTGACCAGCATCGATTTTGCTGGCCGACGACTCCGGCCAAGCGGCGACGGACGCCGTCGCGGTAAGTCGGGCCGGTGGCCCGCCGGGGCAGATCCCGCTGTGACATCTCCCATAACGGGGATGTAACGAGTAGCTAAAGGCGCGCTAAGAATTCGCTCAGCCCCGGCGGATCCGTCGATCGCGACGCGGTTTCCGCCGGTTGTTATCCACAGCGGTTACCCGAGCCGGGTTATTTACCGCGCGTCAATACAAGCCGACCGAGCATAGCTATCTGTGGATAAACCTGTGGAAACTGTGGATACCGGTTGGTAGCTGGCGGAGGCCTACTACGCGGCGGGTCGCCCCGTGCCAGGATCGAGGCCATGGACAGTGAACCTGTGGTCGCACAGACCGACGTCGCCGACCTGCCCGCCGAATTCGGCCCGGCGACTGTGTTGCTAGATGTGCGCGAAAACGACGAGTGGCGCCAGGGTCACGCCGCGGGGGCGCGGCACATCCCGATGGGTGAGGTGCCGGCCCGGGTCAATGAAATCGACCCACAGGCGAAGTTGTACGTCGTCTGCAAGGCCGGCGGGCGCTCGCAGAAAGTGGCCCAGTATTTGGCCGGCAACGGGTATGCACCCGTCAACGTCAGCGGCGGGATGCTGGCATGGGCCAACGCCGGACGTCCGGTGGTCACCGACGACGGCAGCCCCGGCAGCATCTGACCGGGGCGTCCCGCGACCACCATGCCCAAGCAGCCGGGTTTCACCGCTAGGCTGATGCGGTGATTCGCGCTGGCGACGAATTGACACTGAGCGATGAGGTGGGGGCACCGCCCGCTTGCGGGGGAGAGCGGCGCCAATGATCCAAGTGTGCTCCCAGTGCGGCACACGCTGGAATGTCCGTGATCGGCAGCGTGTGTGGTGTCCGCGGTGCCGCGGGACGCTGCTGGAGCCAGCATCTGAGACGCCCGCTGTCGATCAGCGGTGGAGTGCCGGCCCGCGAACACCGCCGCAGTTGCCACCGGGCTATCGCTGGATTGCGGTGCGTCCCGGCCCGCCACCACCCCCACGACGCCGGCGCCGGCCGCTCGGGCCGACCCCGCGATACCTGGTGATACCGCGTTGGGGCCTGCAGGACCGCATCGAGTCGGATGGCGCCGGGCGCGGTTCGACGGTTCGACAAGCGCCGCCGCCGGCTAGGGTGCACGCCGCACTCTTCGCGACCGTGCTGACGCTGGGCATCGCAGCGTTGGTTCACCTGGCGCGCTATCTGTTACTGATCATGAACCGCAACTCGTTGCTGAATTGGCTGGTGGCTGACGCGGCAGCGCTGCTGAGTGTGTTGGCCAGCCTGGCCGTGATCGCGGCGGTGATCACCTATGCCCTGCTGCTGACGCGGTGGTTGATCGCGCGCCGCGCCGCGGCTTTCGCTCATCGTGGTAGGTCGGAGACCCGTGCGCCGTGGGCGCTCAGGATCGGCTGTCTGCTGCCGCCGTCGGCGGCGATGGTGCTGGCCATCACCTGCGCCGTGATCCTGGTGTCTTTCGGCCATTCACCCAGCTGGGCGTTGATGTTCGGGTGCATGCTGATCTGTTGTCTGCCGTTGGTCGGCGCGCTGTGGTCGCTGGTCTATCTCATCGAGCTGGCGAAAACCGAAGACAACTACCCGCGGCTGCGCGGCACCATCTGGTCATGGTGGCTGTTGTGGCTGCTCAGCTGCGTGACTTCGATTTTCGCATCGGTTACCGGTGGGTCGCAGGACGTCCAGGGCATCGCCAACAACACGGTGGCCATGATCGTCGCCTACCTGCTGGCCTTGGCCGCAGTGATCGCGACTGCGAAGGTTTACGAGGGATTTGAGCGCAAACCGGTCGAACGGCCCGCCCATCGCTGGGTAGTGCTTACCGACGACCGTACCGGCGCGCCGAAATCGGCGCCTGCAGTTGAGTTGACGGGTGAAGAACCGGCAGCATAGTGGTATGACGCGGGCCGACGAGGTGGTCTCTGGCCACCCGTTCGTGGTCGCCCATCGCGGCTCGTCGGCCGCCCTGCCCGAACACACCTTGGCCGCATACGATCGCGCCCTCAAGGAGGGCGCCGACGGCGTGGAATGCGATGTCCGGCTCACCCGCGACGGCCATCTGGTCTGTGTGCATGATCGTCGGCTGGACCGGACGTCGACCGGCGCCGGCCTGGTCAGCATGATGACGCTGGCCGAGCTGCGCGAGCTGGAATACGGTGCGTGGCACGGCAGTTGGCGCGCCGACGGCACGCACGGCGATACCGGCCTGTTGACGTTGGACGCCCTCGTCACGCTGGTGCTGGACTGGAAGCGGCCGGTGAAGATCTTCGTCGAGACCAAGCACCCCGTCCGCTATGGCGCACTGGTGGAAAGCAAGTTGCTGGCGCTGCTGCACCGCTTCGGCATCGCCGCGCCCGCGTCCGCCGACCGGTCCCGCGCGGTGGTGATGTCGTTTTCCGCGTCCGCGCTGTGGCGGGTCCGGCGGGCAGCGCCGCTGCTGCCCACCGTGCTGCTCGGCAGGAGTCATCGATACCTCACCAGCAGCGCGGCCACCACCGTCGGGGCCACCGCTGTCGGGCCGGCGCTGGCCACCCTTCGCGAACACCCTGAGCTCGTCGATCGTGCTGCGGCCCAAGGCCGGGCGCTCTACTGCTGGAGCGCCGACGACTACGAGGACGTCAGATTCTGCCGGGACGTGGGGGTGGCATGGCTGGCCACCCACCATCCCGGCCGCGTCAAGGCCTGGCTCGACACACCTCATCAAGGCCTAACCGGCCGCGACCTGCGCTAGTCGCCCGCTAGAGCCGGCCCCCGGCGGCGGCCGGCGCGTCGGAAGCGCTATGCGGTGAGTCGATTTCGCGTGCGACGAAGTTCTCCAGGTCGAACAAATTCGCCCCAGCGCGATCGGCGACCCGCACCAGCGAGGTCGTCCGCGCCATCTCTTCGACCTGCTCCTTGAGGAACCACTGCATGAATTGCTCGCCGAGGTAGTCACCTTCGTCGCGGGCGACGGCCGCCAGCCTGCTGACCTGTTCGGTGACCGCTTGCTCCTGATTCAGCGCCAGCGCCAACGCATCCCGCGGGGTGTCGAACTGATTGCGCACTCGGTCGACCCCGGGGATATCGACGCGCACGTCACGGTCGAGCAGATACTGCACCAGCATCATGGCGTGATTACGTTCCTCGATGGCCTGAGCGTAAAAGTGTTTTGCCAGCTGGCGCAGGTCGGCGCCGTCGAAATATACGGCCATCGCAATATACTGTTGTGCGTTGGTGAATTCGCTGTAGATCTGCTCCTGCAATAAAGCATGGAATTTTGTTTTGTGGGCTTCTCGATCGTTCATGAGCGCCACGCTACCGCAGGTCAAAGGGCAATTCCACCCAAGGTAACGCTTACTCAGGACAGCTTTTCCTAAGTAAAGAAAGGCTACCGTGGATAAATTAATCGGGCGGTTCCGACAATTTCTCGCACCAGCTAAATGCGCTAATTAGATCGGGTTGTCGAGGACGGCCGGGGGCACCGGTTGGTCGGTTGCCAGCGCGTCGAACAGCTGGGCGGCCTTGTCGTGATCCCACTCCACCACCGAGCCGGCATCGCTACCGGTGAACTCACCGATCGGGACCGTCAACATGGTGGTGGATCCGTGCAGCGCCCAGCCCAGCCGGGCCATATCCCAGGCATGATCGCCGTGGTCGACGGTCAGGGCGCCGGCCGCTGCATGCGCCACCGAATACCACCGCCAGGGATTCAGCCACACCGCCGGGCTTGCGGCCCGGTGCAACACCGCCGACATGAACTGCCGCTGGTTAACCATACGGTCGAGGTCGGCGCGCGGAGTCTCCCGGGAGCGGACGTAGCCGAGCGCGTCGCGCCCGTCCAATTTTTGGCACCCGGCCGGTAGATCGATGCCGGCCAGTGGATCGTTGATCGGCGCGGCCGGACAGACCCTGACCCCGCCCAGCGCATCGACCAGGACAGCGAACCCGTTGAATCCGACCTCGGCGTAGTGGTCGAGCCGCAATCCGGTGGCTTGCTCGACCGTCTGCGCCAGCAGCGGCGCCCCGCCCATCGCGAACGCCGCGTTGATCTTGTCGCGGCCGTATCCGGGAATCGGTACGTAGGAGTCACGCGGTATGGACACCATCGTGGTCGGAGTGCGTGACCCGAACGCCGGCACGTGTACCAGCAGCATGGTGTCGGTTCGGCCGTTACCGGTGTCGCCGCCGGTCGCCAGTGCCTGCTGCTGCTCGACGGTGAGGCCTTGCCGGCTGTCCGAGCCGACCAGCAGCCAGGTGCTGCCCCGCCCTGACGCCGGCCGGCCGGGGTAGTCGGTCAGCACCGGCTCGCGGTGCAGCGCCGTCTCCGTCCACAGCGTGCCAGCCAGGATGCCGGCACTGATCAGCAGCACGATGACCACCAGGCTCAGGGAAATCAGTTGGCCCCAAGCTCGTTTGCGCCGCGGCCGCGGCTTGCGTGGCCGCGCCGGCGGCGCGCCGGCCCGACGTAAGCGCACGGTCGGCGCTTCGGGCGGGGTCGGCCTGGGTGGTGGCGGGGTGGCCGGTGGCGGGCGTCGCAGCCTGCGACGGATGACCGGCGACGGTTCGGGTGGTTGGGGGTCGTTCATGTGATCGCAAGCGTTCCGTCAGTGCAGCCAGCGCAGATGGCCGGCCAGCAGGGCATACCCGACAAAAGTAACGGCGTCGATGATGCCGTGGGCGATCACCAGCGGCCACAGCCGGCCGGTGCGCTGCCAGGCGTACCCGAACACCAGGCCCATCGCGACATTGCCCAGCCCGGCGCCGAAGCCTTGGTAAAGGTGATAGGTGCCGCGCAGCACGCTCGACCACACCAGCGCCACCCGTGCGTGGACGCCCAGCTGCTCCAACCGGGTGAGCAGATAACCGACGACGATGATCTCTTCGGCCCAGCCATTGGCGAAGGCGACCAGCAGCAGCATCGGGACCCGCCACCAGGTGTCGCCCAAGCTGGACGGGACGACCGACGCGTTGAGGTGCAATGCCCGCGCCGCCAGGTAGAGCGCCAGCCCGGGCAGGCCGATCAGCGCGGCCAGGCCGGCGCCGCCGCCGAGGTCGGCGCGCCACTCGAAACGCGCCAACCCGATTCGGGCCGGGCTCAACCCGCTGCGCCACAACAGGTATAGGCCAAGCGCACCCCAGGCGAGGAGTTGCATCACGAAGGTCGCATTCAGGCCGAGGTCGACCAGGTCGAAGTAAGACCGCCGCGGATTAAGCGGGATCCGCTGAGCGCTCAGGTTGCGCAACACCGAGTCGGCAAGCTGCAGGATCGCGGTGACGGCGCTGAGACCGAACGTTACGGCCAGCACGACGACGAGCTCGATGCGCAACCCGCGGCGCTGCATCGGCTCGGCGTCGGCGGAACTGAGGGGCTTATCCGGCGGGAATGCCACCTCGCCACGGTAACCGCCAGCCGGTGGCCGCCCGCGGCTCAGTCTCGGCGGGCCCGCAGGCCGTTAACGAACGGGCAGCCCATCAGCACCCGGATGGCCTGGCCCAGACCGGTGACGTCGTCAACCGGCTGGCGGAACGGCAGCCGGACGTCGCGGTCGCCGTCGGCGCTTTCGACGCGCAACCGGACGCCGTAGCGGTCGACCCCGAGCGGGCGGACCTCTCCGCGCCGCAGCCGCGCCGGCAGCCGGGCGGCCAACCGGGCGAGCACATCTTGATGGGCGGTGTCCAGGTGCCGAATCCAGCACGATTCAAACGCGCAGAACGGGTCGGGGCGCGCAGCCAGCAGAGTCCGCACATCGACGGCCTCGGCGCCGGTCACTCCGTCTTTTTTATAGGCCGCCACCACCGACTCGATCTCCAGCCGCGCCAGCAGATAGCGGGTGTCCCCGGCCCACTTATCAGCCACCGGGGCGGATCTGAGGGTCTGTACTTGCAGCAGCGCCGGGTTCGGGTGCTCGGCGGCGATCCGGTCGAGCAGCCCGTGCACGGTCGGCAGCGGCACCTGGTGCAGCCGGCCGCGGATCCAGACCAGCGAGCGCACCGGTTCACGCAATGGCAGCGGCGCGTAGTCGGCCAACTCCAACACGGCCTGTGTCCCACCACCCTCGCAGTCGACCGGCACCGCCACGGCGAAAGAACCGTCGGCGAGCAGATGGTGCAGGGGGGTGGTGAGCGGCTCGGCGCCCTCGGCGCCTTCGATGGCGATTAACGCCTGGCCCGCCCGGACGCAGGTGCTGCGGATCCGCTCAGCCGTCGTCGGTGTCGGGCAGTTGGCAAGTGTCATCGTCGACCGTCCTTGGAAGTGAGGTAAGCCTAACTTAACTAGGGATCATCGACCGGCGCAAGACGTACGACCCGATAGGGTTTTGGTCGTGGCTGGCATCGCGTATCTCGGTCCTGAGGGGACCTTCACCGAAGCGGCGCTGCTGCAGATGATCGACGCCGGCATGGTTCCGCAGCACAGCCCGGCCGACGTGCGGCCGACGCCGGTCGACAGCACGCCCGCTGCCCTCGATGCGGTCCGCGATGGCGCGGCCGCCTACGCCTGTGTGCCGATCGAGAACTCGATCGACGGTTCGGTGATGCCCACCCTGGACAGCCTGGCGATCGGGACGCCGCTGCAAGTGTTCGCGGAGCTGACGCTGGAGGTTGCGTTCAGCATCGTCGTCAAACCGGGCCGCACGGC
>DASZKQ010000135.1:0-4524 GCA_035552835.1 Mycobacterium sp.
CCTGCCGGCCGCAAGCGGGATCTTCCGCGGTGCATTCTCGCCCGCAGCGCATCGACGATTCGATGACGGAACCATCCGGATTCACCCTCGCGCCCGCTCCTGGTTACAACTAGCCGCTAGTTGTACCTAATGTATACAGTCTAGGCCAAATTGTGTCAACGGCGACAACTCTACCGAATTTGTCGTATGCTCTGGGGTATGTCGGAAGCGCCCAACTTTCAGGCCGAGGTTCGCGAGTTGCTGCGCGCTCGCGTCTTGGACGCGGCGTATGCGCTGGTCTGCGCCGAGGGCTGGCAGGCGGTGAACATGTCACGCATCGCCACCACGGTCGGCATCAGCCGACAAGTGCTGTACAAGGAGATCGGCGCTAAGCCGGCGCTGGGCCAGGCCCTGGTCCAAAGGGAGACCGACCGATTCATCACCGGGGTCATTTCGGCGATGCATGGCCATCCCGACGACGTCGCCGCCGGTCTTGCGGCCGGCGCGGCCTTTACCATGCGCACCGGCGCCGACGACCCCCTGGTCAAAGCGAGCCTTACCCGTGCTCGCGACACGGAGGTCGGCCTGACTCCGCTACTGACCGAGGGACCGACACCCATCTGGCGCGGTGCGATGAACATGATTGCCGCGGCCGCTCGGGATTTATATGATCTTCCGGATCCGATCGACCGGCACTTGGACTCGGTCGTCGAGGTCGACGTCCGCTTGACCTTCAGCCACATGCTCCAGCCCATGAGCACCATCGACGATGCCGCCCGGCAGATCTATACGACTGTGCGCGCGTTGTTCGACGCCGCGACGGCCCAGGGCGGGTAGAAAGCTCAGCTTTACTTCACCAGGGCCAGCGCGAAGCCGTCCCAATGCTTCGCCCCGACCGTCTGAAGCACTGCGGTATCAAGCTCCGGATGCTGCCCCATGATCTCCAGCGTCCGTCGCGTCGCCCGCACTACGTCGTCTGGATCCGATGACAGGATCGCGCCATCCCGAATGACGTTGTCCACCACGATAACTGAGCCGGGATGCGTCAGCCGGACAGCCCATTCCAGGTAGGCGGCGTTATTTACCTTGTCGGCGTCGATGAACACCAGGTCGAAGGGGCCTTCGGTCACGGTCGGAAGGGTCTCCAACGCGGGACCGACCACCACCTCAACCCGATCGCCGACACCAGCGCGGTCGATATTGGCCTTCGCCACCTGGGCATGCACGGGCTCATATTCCAGCGTTATCACCCGCCCGTCCGGACCGGCGCCGCGCGCCAGCCAAATCGTGCTGAAGCCACCGAGTGTGCCGATCTCCAGAATGCGGCGAGCCTTGATCGCGGCGGCCAAAAGGCTCAGGAACTTGCCTTGTTGGGTTGACACCGCGATCTGCGGCAACCCCGCCGCATCGCTGGCCTCCCGAGCGGCAGACAACGCGGGATCGTCGCCAACCACGGTGGTATCCAAGAAAGCATCAACGTCGGCAGGGCTCGCATTCTGGGTCATGAGCCAACGCTAGCCCGCCGCCTTCGCCGATTCATATACCCGCCTTACCCGATACCCCTAGGGGGTATATGCTACAGTCATGGCGTCCACTGAATCCCGAGATAGATAAGGGTGGAGAGATGACAAACGAGGCCGGAACACTACTGACCTGCTCCCACGACGGCTGTGGCTGCCGGGTTCGTATTGAGGTCGAATGCCACTGCGCCGGCGCGGACCAGCCGTATCGGTGCACCTGCGGCGACGAGATGGTCGCCGTCGGCTAGCGGGTAATCGCTGGGGCTTACCGCACACCGTTCCTCATTAGTGAGCAGGTGTGAGTCCTGTGCGGCCCGAACGGTTTTGGCCGCTGGCGGTGGGTGTTCTCTGGTGGACCGGCACGCCTCGTCGTCGTTGTGGGCGTGGCGGTGAGCCAGAACTACGGCACCGTCGTGATGTGGTGCTCGGGTGGTGGTCAGGTCTGGCCGGTGGAGTGCCCGTACTCGTCCGCTGTCGGGTACGGGGTCCTGCCGGCCGCCGCCTGATCGCCAGGTCGAGGCCACGTCTGCCGATCGCGGCCGCCGCACCGTGATGGACGGTGATGGTGGCCGGTTCGGAAGTCTGTTGTTGGAGGGGTTTGCGCCAGTGCTGGTTTCCCCAGCGACTGGTGTAGGCCGCATCCACCCCAATGACCGCGATCCCACTCCGACTGGCCATGCCAGTTAGCCGGGTCCGAAACTTGGCGGTGGGTATCCCGGCGATGGTGGCGCGCAACCGTTTCCCGCGCCGTGCGCGGCCCAGGGTTTCTCGGCCTGTGGCGCGTGCGTCGGCGAAATCGAGGTTCTCCACCACGACCGCCGAGCAGTTCTGCTGGTGGGCACGCGCGAGCAGCGTGCTGATGGCCGCACGGACCCGCCCGTCGCGTCGTGATGCTTTGAGCCCCGCGGTCTCGACGGCAATGGTGACGGGTTCACCGACCGGGTTGCCGGAGGCGTCGAGCACGCATGCGGCCAGGTGATCGGCGTTGAGGTCCACACCCAACACGCGGCCGGCCCGCAGATCATCGAGCTCGGGCCCCGAGGCGGGGCTGGTGGTCCACGATGCGTCTAAATACCAACGCTCGCGGTCGGGGTCGTAGCTGATGTCGTAGCGCACCGCTCGCCGCGGGGCGACTCGCGCCCACCATTCGGCGCCGCGGTGGCTGAACTGCACCGGCGCGGCGATCACCAGATGGGTACCCAGCTCGTCGGCGAGGGCGGCGGGCACCTTGATTCGCAGCCGGCCCGCCGCATCGACGCGGATCGTCTCATTGCCACCGGCCTTGCCCGACTCCCCGTCGGCGGTCACAAACAGCCGCGCCGCATCCCACTCGTTGCGCCACTGCTGTTCGGTCATGCCGGCCGCGTCGAGGTGATGACGGCTGCGCCACAACCGTTTCCCACCCACCGTGATCGACGGGCGACCCGCAGCCAACGCCATTTCAGCAGCCACCAACCGGGTCCGTAACACCGCCAGACGGCGGGTCTTGGCAAACCGCTCCGCGGCGCTCCGATACCCACGACGACGACGGCGCCGCGACCGGCCGCCGGTCGTAGTGTCGGCGACCGGCGCAAGCTCACCAGGCCGCAGCACACACCGAGCCTCGAGCACCTCTACCGCAGCACGCAGATCCGCTACCTGGGCCGCCAAGCCCCGCATGCCCAGCTGATATTGATCCTCCACGGTGCGGGTGATCGCCCCCGCCCACCGCGACGACGACACCGCCGTGAGAGCCTGCTTACGCTGCGCACGCCACGCCGCGTGAGCCCTATGACCCAAGCGCCCCAGCTGAATCCGCTCCGCCAACTCGCTCCGATATACCGACCCGAGAAGCTGGCCGATCGCGGTCAAAGCCGCTGCCTCATCGGCACTCGGATGTATCCGGGTGCCGATCCGCGCCCCGGCCGGGGCCGCAGCCACCACTGGATTGCCAATCCGGCGCAACGGCTTACACATGGCGCTCATCCTCGCCCGTGGACCGACAAGTTTCGGCCCGATGTTGCGCTGGGCGCACCCGACGGCCTTCAATGCGCGGTTCCGCGCCGAGCGCCGCCCATACAGGCGAGCACAGAAGGAGGTGAGAACCTCCACCATGTCGCGCACCAGATCATCGGTCACCTCACCGGAATCCAGCACCACCAGCCGGCGGCCATGCGCCGACAGCGCCGCCTCCACCAACTCGGTGTTCATCCGCCCCAACCGATCCCGATGCTCCACCACGATCACAGTGACCTCGGGGTCTGCCAAAAGGCGACGAATCTTGGTGCGTGCACCATCCATCCCGGATCCGACCTCGGCCTCCGCGCGCAGTACACGATGTCCCGCGTTCGCGGCCCACTCGGCAAGCGGAGCGCTCTGACGATCAAGGTCCGCCTTCTGGTCATGGCTGGACACCCGCGCATACAAACCCACACCTTGGGTCTTCGACGTCACGGCAGCTTCCGGATTCACCAGGATCGTGCGAGGTCCGACCCTGCGGGCAGGCACCGGCATTGTTCCATCACGGAACCACTTGTAGGCAGTCTGGGGGTGAACGCCCTGCGCGATAGCCCATTCTTTGAGGTTCACCCGGTATCACCAGTGTTTCATTAGGTCTTTGATCGAGAACGGCAACTCCAAGCGGTGTTCGGTCAGCATCGCTTCCACATCTGCCTCGGTGACGTTCTCGCCATCCTTTAAGGCACAAAACATCGCCTGATCGACGTGCTGCATGAATTCCCCATGCTCAGCGCACCAACGCTCTACCCGCCGTTTGGCCGCCTCTCGCTCACGTTTCTTCTTCGGCGGCAACGACGTGTACGATTGCGCCCGGTGCGCGTTTTGCGCGCTCTTGTACCCGTATCCCTGTGCGTCATCCAGGACTTCACCGGTCATCTCGTCAATCACGACGTACCGCTTGTCATAGTTCTTCGACAGGTGGGCGCTGACAACGACCTTCACGGAACGCTCCCGGGAAACTCAGACTCACTAATTCTATCTTAAACGAACCCAAACGTAGTAATGAGTCAACTTACCGCACACCCTC
>DASZKQ010000136.1:0-5921 GCA_035552835.1 Mycobacterium sp.
CCCGGGAACCTGGGACCCCGATGCGCCGGAGGGGGAGGGGAAACACAGCTGAATTTGCCTGTGCGGCAACAATAGTCGATTTGAGAAAGGACGTCAGTAATGAGTATGTTGGATGCTCATATTCCGCAGTTGGTGGCTTCGCAGTCGGCGTTTGGCGCCAAGGCGGGGTTGATGCGCTCGACGATTGGTCAGGCAGAGCAGGAAGCGTTGTCGGCGCAGGCGTTTCACGCCGGGGAGTCCTCGGCGGCGTTTCAGGCCGCCCATGCCCGCTTTGTGGCCGCTGCGGCCAAAATCAATAGCTTGTTGGACATCGCGCAGGCCAACCTCGGTGATGCCGCGGGCACCTATGTGGCCGCCGATTCGGCTGCGGCCGGCAGCTACCCGGGCTTCTGACGAAAGGTTTTGTGATGTCGCAGATCATGTACAACTATCCGGCGATGCTGGCGCACGCGGCAGATATGGCCGGTTATGCGGGCACGCTGCAGGGTTTGGGTGCTGATGTCGCCAGTGAGCAGGCGGCGTTGTCGGCGGGCTGGCAGGGCGATACCGGGATGAGCTATCAGGCGTGGCAGGCCCAGTGGAACCAGGCTTTGGAGCAGTTGGTGTTGGCCTACCGCGCGATGGCCGGCACGCATGAGAACAACACCACCTCGATGCTGGCCCGCGACCAAGCCGAAGGCGCCAAATGGGGCGGCTAGTAGATGGCTGCTCAGCCTAACGCCGTCGAGCTCACCGTCGAGCAGGCGTGGTTTATCGCCGAAACCGTTGGAGCGGGGACGTTCCCATGGGTGTTGGCGATCACCACGCCCTACACCGACGCCACTGAGCGGGGCGCGTTCCTCGATCGGCAGGCCGCCGAGCTGACCCGGATGGGCATGATGTCCGAGGGCGGAGCGGTCAACCCGGCAGTCGCCGACTGGATCCGGCAGGTGTGCTTCCCGGACCGCTGGCTGGATCTGCGTTACGTAGGGTCCGGCGCAATATCCGGTGCTGACGAGCTGATGCGCGGGATCATCGTGCGGCGCGACGACGAAACCCGCAAAACCGCCGAAACCCGAAAGACTATTGTGGCGCTGCGTAACGCGCAGCTGGTGACGTTCACGGCGATGAACATCCACAATGCTCGCGCGCTGGTGTCGGTGCTCGGGGTTGGGTTGGCGCAACGTCCACCGGCGCAATTTGATGAATTCAGCCTGCCCGCCCGAGTGGGCGCACGGGCCGACGAACGGCTGCGGAATGGCGCGTCGCTGACCGAAGTCGTTGATTACCTGGGTATCCCGCGATCAGCGCGGCGGGTGGTCGAGTCGGTGTTCACCGGGCCGCGCAGCTACGTTGAGATCGTCGCGGGCTGCCGCCGTGACGGGCAGCACGCCGGCACCGAGGTCGGGGTGAGCATCGTCGACACCACCGCAGGCAGAGTGCTGGTCAGCCCGTCGCGAGCCTTCGACGGCGAATGGATATCGACGTTTCGCCCCGGAACCCCGTTCGCGATCGCCGTCGCCGTCGAGCAGCTCACCTCGGAACTGCCGGACGGCGAATGGTTCCCGGGTAGCCGGGTGTCCCGAGATTTCAGCACACAGTCGAGTTAACGAGCCGTCCGAGCGTTTCAAGAACTAGCGCTGTCCACCAAGAGAAAGAGAAGCTATGTCCTATCAAGCGGACCCCCAAAGCCTGAGGAGCCGGTGATGTCCAGCGCTGTGATGCCCATCGTGCGGGTCGCCATCCTGGCTGACAGTCGGCTGACCGAGATGGCGCTGCCCGCAGAGCTGCCGCTGCGTGAAATCCTGCCGGCGGTGGAGCGTTTGGTGGTTCCCGCCGTCCAAGACGGCGAGGTGGATGGGGCCGACAACGGTTCGGTCACCCCCGCTCGGCTCAGCCTTGCTCCGATCGGCGGGGCGCCGTTCAGCCTCGACGCCAGTCTGGACACCGTCGGCGTTGTCGATGGTGACCTGTTGGCATTGCAGCCGATCCCCGCCGGGTCGGCCGCGCCCGGCATTGTCGAGGACATCGCCGACGCGGCGGTCATCTTCTCCACAGCCCGGCTGAAGCCCTGGGGCAGCAGCCACATCCAGCGTGGCGCGCTCGCCGCTGTCGTTGGATTAGTCTGGGCGGCAACCGGTCTGGCGGTTACCCACCGAGTGGTTACCGGCGCGCCGGCCGGGCTGTTCACGGTCGGTGCGATCGCGGTGCTGGCCGCGCTGGGCGGCTTGGCATCCCGTTCACCGCGCGTGGGCGCGGTCTTCTCGGTGGCCGCGATGGTGCCCATCGCCGCGGCGTTGGCGTTGGCGGTGCCGGGCAGCTTTGGCGCGGCGCAGGTGACGCTGGGCGCTGCCGGGGTCACCGCATGGTCCCTGATCAACCTGATCCTTCCTCAGCGCGAAAGCGGAAGAGCTATCGCGGTTTTCACTGCGACGGCGGTGCTCGGGGCGGGTGTGCTGTTGGCCGCCGGCGCCGAGTCGCTATGGCAGCTGCCGCTGGTGAGCCTGGGCTGCGTGCTGATCGTGGTGGCGTTGCTGGTCACTGTTGAGGCCGCCCAACTATCCGCACTGTGGGCGCGATTCCCGCTGCCGGTCATTCCGGCGCCCGGGGATCCCGCCCCCTCAGCGCCGTCGCTGCGAGTGCTGCAGGACCTGCCGCGACGGGTACGGATCAGCGACGCGCACCAAATCGGTTTCATCGCTGGGGCTGTGCTACTCAGCGCGGTCGGGTCGATGGCGATTGCATTACACCCGCAAACGCTGTCCGCCTGGGGCTGGTATGTCGTCGCCGCGACATCAGCGGCGGCTGCGCTGCGGGCCCGGGTATGGGACTCGGCCGCGTGCAAAGCCTGGCTGCTGGCCCAGCCCTACCTGGTGAGCGTAGCGTTAGCGGTGTTCTACACCGCCTCCGCGCACTATCTGGCCGCGATCGGCGCACTAATAGTTCTCGCGGCGCTGGTGTTGACCTGGGTGGTGGTTGCACTGAACCCGGCAATCGCCTCCCCAGACAGCTATTCGCTACCCGTCCGCCGGCTGCTGGGCTTCGTCGCGTCCGGAATCGACGCGTCGCTGATCCCGGTCATCGCCTACCTGGTCGGCCTGTTCAGCTTGGTGCTCAATCGATGATCTCTGCTCGCGCCCGGCGGCAATGTGGTTGCCTCGCAGCGGCTTTGGCCGCTGCGTTGTGGGTTTGCCCGCCCGCCCTGGCGGTCAACCAGCCGGAGGTCGATCCGGGCGCAAAACCACCGAACGGCGCGCCCGGTCCGGTGCAGCCGATGGAGAAGAACGGCGACTGCAGTAGCTCCGGCGTCATCCCCGGTACCGATCCGCGCGTGGCGACGCCCAACCAGCGGATGATGGATCCGTCTGCAGCGTGGCGGTTTTCGCATGGCGACGGCCAACTGGTGGCCGTTCTGGACACCGGGGTACGGCCGGGGCCGAGGCTGCCCGGCGTGCAACCCGGTGGCGACTACGTGGAAACGACCGACGGCCTCACCGACTGCGACGGGCATGGAACCCTGGTTGCGGGTCTGATCGCCGGCCAGCCCGGCGACGACGGCTTCGCCGGAATCGCGCCCGCGGCCCGGCTGCTGTCGTTGCGCGTGACCTCTGCGAAGTTCTCCCCGCGAACTCCCGGCGGCGATCCGACGCTGGCGCACGCGGTCGTCGACGTGGCCGCGTTGGGCCGCGCGATCGTGCATGCGGCGGACCTGGGCGCCCGGGTGATCGACATCTCGGCAATCACCTGCCTGCCCGCCGATCGCAATGTCGATCAGGCAGAACTCGGTGCGGCGATCCGGTATGCGGCTGTTGACAAGGACGCGGTCATCGTGGCTGCTGCCGGCGACAGTGGTTCCGCCGGTTGGGGTTCCGGCGCAGCCTCGTGTGAATCCAATCCGCTGACCGACTTGGGCCGTCCCAACGACCCGCGCAACTGGGCGGGTGTCACGTCGGTGTCAGTGCCGTCATGGTGGCAGCCCTACGTGCTGTCGGTGGCCTCACTAACACCCGCCGACCAGCCGTCGAAATTCACCATGGCCGGCCCGTGGGTGGGTATCGCGGCGCCCGGCGAGAACATCGTCTCGGTGAGCAACCGCGACGACGGCGGACTCGCCAACGGGATGCCAAACCAACGCCAGCAACTCGTCCCGCTCATCGGCACCGACTACGCGGCCGGCTACGTATCCGGTGTCGCGGCGCTGGTTCGCAGCAAGTATCCAGATCTGAAGGCCACCCAGGTGATCCACCGCATCACCGCAACCGCGCACAACGGGGCCCGCGCGCCGTCCAACGTCGTCGGCGCAGGCACCCTCGACCCGGTTGCCGCCCTGACCTGGGAGCTGCCCGCCACCACCAACTACGATGCGGCACCGGTGAAACACGTTGCGGCGCCGCCGGAACCGGCACCGAAGAGCCCGATGCCGCGGATCGTCGCGTTCGCCGGGACCGCGGCCCTAATTTTGGCCGTCATAGCTGCCGCCGCGATCGCCGCGCGCCGACGAAAGGAGCCCACCCAGTGAGGCCACATCAACCGATCGCACCGCCCACGGGACGGATCACGTTAGTGGCATTGGCCGCTGTGGCCGCGGCCATGGGCTTGCCGTGGCATTCGGCGCGCGAGCGTTGGGTGCTCGGAATCGCCATTGCCGTGGTGATCACGTTGCTGGCCCGGTGGCGCGGGCTGCCGGTAACGACGATTTTGCATCGTCGGTTGGCGATGCGGGGTCCCAAACGCGGTGTGCGCCCGGCTGGCGGATCCGGCACCGACGTGCGGACTACCGCGCTGCTCCGGGTCGCCCCACCGGTGTCGGGTCCCGATGTGCTGCCGCTGGCGCTGATCGCCAGCTACACCGACCGTTACGGCTTGCGCGCTGACGCCATCCGAGTCACCAGCCGCGACGCCGCATCCGATGCCGGTGTGTCCCAGCGGGAAACGTGGATTGGGTTGACCTTGTCCGCGGCAGACAACCTCGCGGCGCTTCAGGCTCGTTCACCGCAGATTCCGCTGCACGAGACGGCCGAGGTCGCAGTTCGCCGGCTCGCCGATCACCTCCGCGAGAGCGGGTGGACGGCGACTGTCGCCTACGCCGACGAGATCCCGGGGCTCTACCCTCGGCCCGCCCGCGAAACCTGGGGTGGGATCCGGCAGGGGAATTCGGATTATGTTGCGGCCTACCAAGTTAAGGCCGACACCGCGGTGCCAAATACTCTTGCAGCGATCTGGTCATACCCGGTCCGCGAAACATGGACGGCGTTAGAAGTCACCGGTATAGGGGGCGAGCAGACGCTGGCCGTCGCGTGCGCATTCCATACCGACGCTCCTCCCGCGGCCGGCGGGCCATTGCCCGGGCTGATCTCGCATTCCGGTAATCACCGTCCAGCGCTAACGGCGTTGCACCCGTTGTCGACTCAGCAGCTTGACGGTCACGTCGCGCTACCCGAAGCGCTGCTGTTGCCTCGGCTGCGCTGGCTCAGCACCGTCGCACAGCAGCCGACTTCGGTCCACGCCGCTATCGGCTAAACAGGGCGGCGGCGTTTTCGTAGACCACCTTGCGCAGCCACTCATCGTCGATGCCGGGTAGACGCGTGATCGACCGCAGGGCGTCGACGTAGCTGTACGGGATGTTGGGGAAGTCGCTGCCGAACAGAATGCGATCGCCCACGTGCGGCAGCCGATGTAGCTGAGACGGCGGGAAAGGCATCGTTTCGTCGACAAACGGGGTGAACGCCATGGTGGTGTCCAGCCGGACATCGGCCGAGTCCTCGCAGATGTCGAGAAACTCGGTGTACTCGGGCATTCCCAGGTGCGCGACGATCAGCCGCAGCTGCGGATAGCGGTGTAGTAGGCGACGTATCGGCTCAGGCCCGGTGTGTTCGCCGGAAACCGGTCCAGAGCCGCAGTGAATAACCACGGGTATCCGGGCGTCCTCGATCACTCCCCAG
>DASZKQ010000137.1:0-3331 GCA_035552835.1 Mycobacterium sp.
GTTCATTCTGGGGGCTGCACAATGCGGACCTGTCGGCGGGTGGGCCGGCGGGCAACTATGATGCCCTCGTCGGTGCACGCTTGAACGCCGTCCACCGGGTTTGGGTCAAGGGGCCAATTCTGTTGCCCGGCAACGTCGAACAAAGCCACAGCGTTGGCGGCAGCTCCGGTGCTGAAGCGGGTTTGGTAGCGAATGCCCGAATGCTTGCCGCCGGCCAAGAAGGCCGCCGCCCACGCCTGCGGAATCCTGTAGGACGGGCACGTCCCGATTTCGCGGGTCATACCGAACTTCGCCGCGGTCGGCGAGCACGCGTTCGCAAGCCAGCGCGCCGACGAAATCTGCACTGTCGACACCTGCGATTTAGCCGCCGCCTCGAAAGTGACCACACCCTGGCGGACCAAGTCATGACCGAATCGTTCCCGTAGTGCGGTGGCGACATCCGTTGCCAGATAACACGTCCCATTCGGTTGGATCAGATCGAAACGACCCGACAAGTCGGAGGAGAACCACCACGGCGACCTGCCGGTAATGTGCGCTCGGTACAACGGCACGGTGGGCTGAAGCCGTGATCGAGGGAAGCCTGATACATCGGTCGGCGGGGGGCCCAGTGCTGGACGCTGTCGGGACTTGCTCATGCGGCCCAGCTGGATGCCACCTGATGTGCCATCGCAATCACTGGTTGGGGGTCACGGCCGTTACGCAGCCAGTCACTGGGAGGACCGCCGTCGAGGTCTTCGCTTGGCGCCCGCATCCACAGCGCGATCATCCACGCGTCGTCGGTGCCTTCCGCCAGTGCGGCGAGCACCTGAGCCAGCGACGGAATGGTCGCACCGCTATCGAGGAATTGCCACGTGGGGTAGACGACGCCGCCATCGTCGAGGGGGCACGCCAGAATCGCGTGCCGTGCCACTCTCTGGTGCAGGGCCTGCCGGGAGATTCGCAGCCATCGGCTAAGGCTCGCCGTGTCATAGAACGGCCCCGATACCTCGTCGAAGACATGACCCAGGGGAAGTGCCGCCACCATCGCCTCGGCGATGTCCTCCGGGTCGCCGAACACCTCGGGACCAAGCTGCGCTTCGCTGGCCTTGCGGAGTCGGTCATGGACCTTCTTGGCGACCGATCGCATGATCTCTTGCTCGAATGAGGCAAGCTCGGTCATCTCCGCTTCCCTTCCCGCTGCGTGACGCGGCATCATCACGGGCTGCCAACTGTTGTCAAGTCCGTCAAGTATATATCGTCAACGATGTCAACTATCTCGCTCGCGCACCAGTGCGCTGCGACTAATTAGTTTCGTGGCATAATGATGGCATGAACCGCATACGTCTGAGCACAACGGTGGATGCCGAGCTCCTCGGCAGTGCACGGAGCGCGCGGTCGGGAATCACCGACGCCGCCCTCATCGATGAGGCCCTTGGGGCACTGCTCGCTCGTCACCGAGCCGCCGAGGTCGACGCCGGCTACGCCGCCTATGACGAGCACCCGGTTGAGGAGCCGGATGAGTGGGGCGACCTGGCATCGTGGCGGCAGGCGGCGGGCGCGACGTGAGTGCGCTGCCGGCTCGCGGTGAGGTGTGGTGGTGCGAACCGGCTGAGATCGGCCGGCGCCCAGTTGTGGTCCTGTCCCGTGACGCGGCGATCCCTCGACTTCGACGTGCCCTGGTCGCGCCATGCACGACGACCATCCGGGGGCTCGCCAGTGAAGTGGTGCTTGAACCTGGGTTGGACCCGATCCCGCGCCGTTCGGCGGTCAACCTGGACTCGGTCGAAAGCGTCTCAGTCGCAGTGTTGGTCAGCCGGCTTGGCCGACTGGCCGACACCCGGATGCGTGAGATCTGCGGAGCCCTTGAGATCGCGGTCGACTGCACCGGCTGATCCGAAGCAGCCGCAGTGGCCACTGCCGTAGAAGTCAATGCCGTCCGTCCGCGCGATCGACGACAGGCCCTGCATACGACTCGAGTTACCGGGCTCACTGCGGCTGACCCGGCCCACCAATCCATCTCGAAACGGCCACCGGCAGTGACGGCATGCAGTAAGAGACAGCTATGCGGTCACGGACGGCTCTCGCCGCGCTGGCAGTAGTGGCGGTTGGCTGCATGATGCTGACCGGCGCTCCGCGCGCGGCGCGCGCCGAGGAGCCCGCGTTCGTTACGAACCCGGTTGGCCACGTCGACACGCTCATTGGCACCGGGTCGAGCGAGACGGGCGGGGAGATCAACAACTTCCCCGGCGCCTCCGCGCCGTTCGGGATGGTGCAGTACTCGCCGGACACCACCGACACCTACGCCGGCTACGACCACGACAACGAGCGCTCCACCGGATTCAGCATGACCCACGCCTCGTTGGGCTGCAACGCGTTCGGCGACATCCCGATGCTGCCGACCACCACCGCGATCGGCTCGCAGCCCTGGTACGCCTGGGAGAAGATCGCCCACGACGACACCGAGGTGGGCGCGCCCGGCTACTACACGGTGCGGTTCCCCGAGACCGGGGTGACCGCGGAACTGACCGCCACCACCCGCACCGGCGTCGGCCGGTTCACCTACCCGCACAACGGTCAGCCCGCCCTGTTTCACGTGCGCTCCGGCGGGTCGCTCGCGGGCAACTCCGCCGCGAGCGTCCAGATCGGCGAGGACAACACCACGATCACCGGATCGGCGACCAGCGGCGGATTCTGCGGCAAGAACAACGTCTACACGGTGTACTTCGCCATGAAGTTCAGCCGGCCGTTCACCTCCTACGGCACCTGGGACGGCAACGCGGTATATCCCGGTGCACGCAGCGGGGATTCGAGTCGCTGCGGGGGATACGTCGAGTTCCCGGCCGGCTCGGTGCTCGAGGTGCGGACCGCGCTGTCCTACGTCAGCGTCGACGCAGCGCGGTCGAACCTCGCCGCCGAGGGCGGAGCGAGCTTCGACGACGTTCACGCCGCCGCATCGGCCCAATGGAACGCGGCCCTATCGCGGATCGCGGTGGCCGGCACAAACAGCGATGACGTGAAGACCTTCTACACCTCTCTGTACCGATCCTTCTTGCACCCCAACACTTTTGATGACGCGGACGGACGCTACCTCGGATTCGACGGCGTCATCCGTACGGTGGCCACGGGACATACTCAGTACGCCAACTTCTCCGACTGGGACACCTATCGCTGCCTGGCGGCCCTGCAGGCACTGCTCTTCCCGCAGCGAGCCAGCGACATGGCCCAATCGCTGGTGAACGACGCCAAGCACAGCGGATCGTTACCGCGTTGGGCGCTGGCGAATTCGGCGACCGGCGAGATGACCGGAGACAACGTGGTACCGCTGATCGTCAACCTCTATACCTATGGGGCG
>DASZKQ010000138.1:0-2731 GCA_035552835.1 Mycobacterium sp.
CTGGTGCGGCTCGGTGACATGGAAATACGAGCTGATGTTGCCGTAGGTGTCGCGGCTGGTGGAGCTGTCGGTGGGCGTCGGTGAGATCCGCAGCTCATGGAACAGGCAGCGCTGCCGGGCCAGGTCACGCGGGGTCAGGAAACCCCGCCCGTAGGAACTGGTGACCACGTGGGAGTAGCGGTATTCAGTGCGGTGGGTGATCCGGTAGCGGGCCCCCGGGCCGGGCGGCTGCTGATCGGGGGCGAGCGGCTCGTCGGGAAGCACGAGATCGGCCACAGCTGCAACAGTAGCCAGCCCGGGGGCGCGGTGACGGCCGAACAACACCAGGCCACGATCCGCAGCGTGGGCGGCTTCCGGGGAGCACAATGAGTCATGGCCACGTGGGAGGACGTCGCCAGCATCGTCGGCGAGCTCCCGGTCAGCGAGGAGCGGGCACCGCGGGAATGGCGAGTCGGCAAGAAGCTGATCGCCTGGGAGCGGCCGCTGCGTAAGTCTGATCGGGAAGCATTGACCGCGTTCGGGATTGAGCCGCCTGAGGGCGACATCCTCGGCGTACGGGTGGCCGACGAGGGCGTCAAGTTCGCGTTGATCGCCGACGAACCGGACGTCTACTTCACTACCCCGCATTTCGACGGCTATCCGGCGGTGCTGGTCAAACTCGCCGAGATCGACAAGCTGGGGTTGCGCGAGGTGATTGTCGAGGCGTGGCTGATCCAGGCCCCGAAACGGCTAGTGCAGGAATTTCTCGGCGAGGTCACCTGAACGCCCACACCGTTGGCGTCCCCTCGTCCCAACAGTATCAGCAGTAACTCTGATAACAAGGGCAACTTTAGACACTCTACATAACTCAATCACGGCTAGATAACTCCATTAACTTTAGATGTCACTAGAAACAATTGCACCAAATAGCACAGAATTAACTCTTATTAACTCTGGCAACTTAAAACGCCTGCACATCAAGAATCTCATTGAATTGCTAAAGTCCCAGCCGTTGACAGTTTTCACACTGGTTTGTTACACGTGTTAAATGAGTTATTTACGGGGGACGCTGAGTATTCAATCGGTGTGCAAATCGCTGGTGATATCCGCGGTAGTCGTACTGGGGATATCGCTCGTCATTGACCCCACCACCGGGGTGGCGTACGCCGAAGGCATGGACTGGGACGCCGTCGCGCAGTGCGAATCGGGCGGCAACTGGAGGGCCGACACCGGCAACGGGTTTTACGGTGGCCTGCAATTCAAGCAGTCCACCTGGGACGAGAACGGCGGCATCGGTAATCCGGCCAATGCGCCACGCGACCAGCAGATCGCAGTAGCCAACCGGGTGCTGACCACCCAGGGACCTGAGGCCTGGCCCAAGTGCGGCGGCGATCAAGACCTCTTCCCGATTGAAGTGGTCAACATTCTGCGGTCGGGGCATCCGTTACGCAGCACGCTTCACAAGCTGTGGTCGCTATCGGTCCCGCACTAGCGGATTTGCCCGGTGTGAGGCCGTGATCGACCGGGCTAACTCACCGGCTGCAGCTCGAAAACTGGGATCACCCGAGCTGTCTTCGCCTGATACTCGGCGAAACCCGGTGCCGCCGCGGTGACCTTGGGGAAAAGCTCGTCGCGTTCGGCAAGCGGTAATTCACGGCCAGTCACGTCCGAGGATTCGCTGCCGATCTCGACGTGAGCCAACGGGTTGGCGCGCAGATTATGCACCCACGCCGGGTTGACGTCCGCGCCGGCAAAAGACCCGAGGATGAGCAGCTTGCCGTCGATACGGAAATAGGCCAACGGCGAAAGTCGCGGCTGACCGGACTTAGCACCCGTCGTGGTCAACAGCAACAGATCGGCGCCATCGAATTGGCCGCCGACCTTACCGTCGTTGGCTCTGAACTCGTCGGTGATGGTCTTGTTGAACGCTTTGATCGTTTCGCTGTCCGGGATCTGTTGGCTCATGCCCGGTCAACCCAGCCAGGTCCGTCGTCTATTCCGCCGCCGAGCGTCGCTGCGACTCGGGCACGGCGTCGATGCCCGACTCCTTGCGCTGTTGGGCGGTGATCGGCGCCGGCGCGTCGGTCAGCGGGTCGACGCCACCACCGGACTTCGGGAACGCGATGACCTCGCGGATGGAGTCTTTGCCCGCTAACAGCGCGACGATCCGATCCCAACCGAATGCGATCCCACCGTGCGGCGGCGCACCGAAAGTGAAAGCGTCCAGCAAGAATCCGAACTTCTCCTGCGCCTCCGCTGCGCCGATACCCATCATCGCGAACACCCGCTCTTGAATGTCGCGGCGGTGGATACGAATTGAGCCGCCACCGATCTCGTTGCCGTTGCAGACGATGTCGTAGCCATCTGCCAGCGCGCTGCCCGGGGCGGTGTCGAAGGTGGCCTCCGATTCCGGCTTGGGCGCGGTGAAGGCGTGATGCACCGCGGTCCACGCGCCGCCGCCTACCGTGACCTCACCGGCGGCGGTGGCTTCGTCGGCCGGCTCGAACAGCGGGAAGTCCACCACCCAGGTGAACGCCCAGGCTTGCCGGTCGATCAGGCTGAGCCGGTGGGCGATCTCCAGGCGGGCGGCGCCCAACAACGCGCGCGAGGCCTTGGCCGGCCCCGCCGAGAAGAAGATGCAGTCACCGGGCTGGGCGCCGACGTGTGCTGCCAGGCCCGCGCGTTCTGCGTCGGACAGATTCTTGGCGACCGGCCCGCCCAGCGTGCCGTCGTCGCCGACCAGCACGTATGC
>DASZKQ010000139.1:0-6936 GCA_035552835.1 Mycobacterium sp.
CCGATCACCGAGGCGGCCTTAGAGGCCGGAAGAAGCCACCGAATATCTTGTGGAATGCCCAGATTGTCAAGGGTTTTGACGATCGGCGACAGCGGTATGGCGCAGGCGACAGCATCACCAGCCTGCAAAGCGGCAAGCGCCGCATACGTTTTCGACGAAGTCAGGGCGCTCACGTCACTGATTGAGCTGCGACGGCGACGGGAAGGTGTCCTCGACCGGCTGGCGCGCGTCGGCCTCGGCCTTGGCCACCGCCCGGACAATCGCCGGGTCGGTTTCGGTGGAGAACCAGTCGGCAACCTCGGCGTCGTCATCGGCTTGGTGCCTTGGCACCTGGTCAGCCGGGTCCACCGGCGACGGCTGATACCGGAACACCCCGTCCGAGCCGGGAGCGCCCAGCAGCTTGGCGAATCCCTGTAACGCCGTGCCGAAGTCGCTGGGCACCAGCCACACCTTGTTGGCTTCGCCCTGCGCCATCTGCGGCAAGACCTGCAGGTACTGGTAGGCCAGCATCTCCGGGGTGGGCCGACCGGCCTTGATCGCGGCGAACGTCTTCTCGATCGCCTTGGCCTGGCCCTGCGCCTGAAAGTAGGCGGCGGCCCGCTCACCCTGCGCCCGCAACATCCGGGATTGCCGGTCGGCTTCGGCGGCCAGAATCGCGGCCTGCTTGGCGCCTTCGGCGGCCAGGATCTGTGCCTGCTTCTCGCCTTCAGCCTGTGTGATTGCGGCTTGGCGGCTACCTTCGGCGGTCAGGATCACCGCCCGCTTCTCCCGGTCGGCCTTCATCTGCTTTTCCATCGAGGCCTGAATCGACGGCGGCGGGTCGATGCTGCGCAACTCCACCCGTGCCACCCGCAGGCCCCACCGGCCGGTGGCCTCGTCGAGCACACCCCGCAGCTGGCCGTTGATCTTGTCGCGGGACGTAAGGGTCTGCTCCAGGGTCATCCCGCCGACCACGTTGCGCAGCGTGGTGGTGGTGAGCTGCTCGACACCGACGATGTAGTTGCTGATCTCGTAGACCGCCGCCTGCGGAACGGTGACCTGGAAGTAGACCACGGTGTCGATGTTGAGGGTCAGGTTGTCCTCGGTGATCACCGGCTGTGGCGGAAATGACACCACCCGTTCGCGCAGGTCCACCCGGGCGCGGACGCGGTCGATGAACGGAATCAGCAGGGTTAGCTGCCCGCTGATCGTGCGGCTGTATCGGCCCAACCGTTCGATCACCGCCGCTTCAGCCTGCGGGATCAGCGCGACCGACTTGGCCACCACGATGGCGGCAAACACCACCAGAACAGCTAGTAATACCAGACCAGCAACCACAGTTTCTCCTATTGCTCCAGAGGGCTTACGCGTTTTTCCAGACCACCGCGGTGGCCCCGTCGATATGCATGACGGTCACCCGCTCGCCGGGTTCGAAGACATCACCGTCGTTCATCGGCCGCGCCGTCCACACCTGGCCGTCCACCTTCACCTGCCCTTCGTCACGGGCGACCCGGTCGAGGACCAGTGCGCTTTTCCCCTCCAGCGCCTGGACACCCGTCGGCAGGCCCGTCGCGGGGGTCAGATGCCGCCGCAGCACCGGCCGGACCAGCACCAGCAGAAGCACCGAAACTACCAGGAACACTGCCCCGTCGGCCCAGATCGGCAAGTTCAGCAGCCAACTGGATCCGGCCGCTGCCAGCGCACCGCCACTGAGCATCAGCATGAACATATCGCCGGTCAGCGCCTCGGTACCGGCCAGCCCGAATGCGACGATCAGCCAGATCACAGCCGCAGGCATGCCGCCAGGATATCGCGTGATCAGCCTCGGTCACGGCGAACAACTAGACTGCGAAACCATGTGGTGCCCCAGCGCAACGCTCTCGGTCTGGGCCAACGCCTGGCTTGCCGGCAAGGCCGCGCCTGACGACGTCCTCGACGCGCTATCTTGTTGGGCGCCAATACAATCAGTTACCGCATACGATGCGGTCGCGGCGGGCCACACCGGATTGCCGTGGCCGGACGTGCACGACGCCGGCGCGGTGTCGCTGCTGCAGACGCTGCGCACCGCCGCCGGTCGGCCGTCGACGGGCGCACCTTCGATCAAGGTCGTGCTGCCGGTTCCCGGCGATGTCCGCGGGCTGGCGGCGGGCACCCAGTTCGAGCGGGATGCGTTGGCCGCGGGAGAAGCGGTGATCGTCAGCCATCCCGACGATCCCGGCGTCGCCGTCGGGCTGGTGCCCGAATTCGGATATGACGAATCTGACGACGAACTCGTCGTACCCGAATTGTGTGCGCTGTCCTGGACGGTCTATTCACTGCCGGGCGCCCCGGTCGTCGACGATACCGAGCTGGGCCAGGCCGAATACGCCCTCCGGCTGGCGGTGCGTTCAGCCGCCGATGCGCTGACCGCAATCGGCCTGGGGTCCACCGGCGTCGACATCGACGATCCGCGCGGGCTCGTCGAGCAGTTGTTGGAATCCACGCGGCAGCACCAAGTTCCCGAGCCTGCGCCGTCGCGTGCCTTGCGGGTGCTGGAGAACGCCGCACATGTCGACGCAATCATCGCGGTCAGCGCCGGGCTGACCCGGATCGGAACGCAGTCGTTGTCGGAGGCCCAGATCGCCACCGACGCGCTGCGTCCGCTGGCCGCTGTGGTGCGGTCGGCGAGAATGGCTGCGCTCAGCGCGATTCTGGACGCCGCCTGGCGGGCCTAGCCCGCCGATCGGTCCGCGCGTTACTCCGCGACACAGTGCGGCGGACGGCACGGCTCGCCGTTGATGCTGGCCGCGCAGCCTGGCACCGGATCGGGTCCGCTCACCCGGGCAGGCGCACGGTCGTATCGCAATTCGTCGATCAGGTCCACGGCCAGACGGGCGAAACGCCGATCGGCGTTGGGCGTACCGGCCCGCGCAAACGCGATACCGGCCGCGTCGGCTTGTGCGCGCAACTCGGTGTCGAGGTCCCACGTCACCTCGATGTGGTCGGAAACGAATCCGATCGGGCAAACGATGACGGCCTTGGTGCCGACCTCGGCCAGTGCCGCGAGGTGATCGGCGACATCCGGCTCCAGCCACGGCACTTGCGGAGGGCCCGATCGTGACTGCCAGGCCAGGTCGTAGTCGGCGTAGCCAGCGGCGGCCGCGACAAGCCCTGCGGCATACCGCACTTGGCGGCTATACAGATTAGGGCCGAGACGGCCGTCGGCGGCTACTGGGATGGAGTGCGCGGTGAACACCAGTCGCGCGTCGTCGGGCACCGTCTCCGCGGCAGCTGCGATGTTGTCGGCGAACATCTCGACGAATAGTGGGTGGTCGAAGTATCGGCGCAGTTTGACGAGTTCGGGCGCCTCAGGCCCGGCCGCCCGCCTGGCGCGGTCAATATCTTCGGAATACTGTGTGCAGCTGGAGTATCCGCTCCACGCGGACGTAGCGAATACCGCGGCGCGGCGAATACCGTTGTCGCGCATGGTCGCGACGGTGTCTTCGATGTAGGGTTCCCAGTTGCGGTTGCCGAAATATACTGGGAGGTCCAACTCCGCTCGCAGTTGGGCGACCAGCGCCCGGTTGATCTCGTTGATCGGCGACAACCCGCCGAAGTGCATATAGTGCGCTGCGACGTGGTCAAGGCGCTCGGGCGGCACATTGCGACCCCGGGTGACGTTCTCCAGGAACGGCCTTACCTGCCCGGGCCCTTCCGGCCCGCCGAACGACAGCAGCAGGACCGCGTCGAATTCCATTGCGTGTTATAGCAATTGGGTGCTGGCGCCGCCGTCGGCGTAGACGATCGTCCCAGTGGTCGCCGGCAGCCATTCGGAAAGCAGGGCGCACACCGTCTTGGCGACCGGCGTGGGGTCCTTCATGTTCCAACCGACGGGAGCGCGCTGATCCCAGCCCTCTTCCAGCAGCTGGATCTGGGCGCCGGCCTCATCGCCGAGCGCGCCACCGACAATCGCACTCATTGCCAATGTTCGGATAGGCCCTGCAGCAACAAGATTCGAGCGGACGCCGAACTTACCGGCTTCGCGTGCCACGAACCGATTGACCGACTCCAGCGCGCTCTTGGCAACCGTCATCCAGTTGTAGGCCGGCATGGCCCTGCTCGGATCGAAGTCCATGCCCACAATGGATCCGCCGGGGTTCATGATGGGCAGCAGCGCTTTGGCCAGCGAGGCATACGAGTACGCGGATATGTGGATGCCTTTGGAGACATCCTCGTAGGGCGCGTCGAAGAACGGGTTGATGCCCATTCCGCTCTGCGGCATGAACCCGATTGAATGCACCACGCCGTCGAGCTTGTTGCCCTCGCCGATCTCGGCCGTGACCCGCTCGGCCAGGCTGTCGAGGTGCTTCTCGTCTTGCACGTTGAGTTCGATCAGCGGGGCCTTCTCGGGTAACCGGTCCGCGATGCGCTGGATCAGCCGCAGCCGGTCGAACCCGGTCAGCACCAACAAGGCGCCTTGTTCCTGGGCCACCCGCGCGATGTGAAATGCGATCGACGCGTCAGTGATGATCCCGCTGACCAGGATTCGTTTGCCTTCGAGCAGTCCTGCCATATCCGTCCTTGTTCGTTTCAGGGTCGTCCGTCAGTGACCCATGCCCATGCCGCCGTCGACCGGGATCACCGCACCCGAGATGTAACTCGCATCCTCGGACGCAAGGAAGCTGACCACCCCGGCGACCTCGGCGGCGGTGCCAACCCGCTTCGCCGGGATGAATTCCAGTGCCCCCTGTTGAATCCGCTCATCCAGCGCGCGTGTCATATCGGTGTCGATGTAGCCCGGGGCCACCACATTCGCGGTCACCCCGGCCTTTGACAACTCCCGGGCGATCGAGCGGGCCATGCCGATCACACCGGCCTTGGAGGCTGCGTAATTGGCCTGGTTGCCGATGCCCCAGGTGCCGGAGACCGAACCTATGAAGATCATCCGGCCGAACCGCTTTCGCTGCATGCTGCGCGATGCCCGCTGAGCCACCCGGAACGCCCCGGTGAGGTTGGCGTCGATGACCTTTTCAAACTTCTCCTCGGTCATGCGCATGAGGAACGCGTCCGCGGCCAGGCCGGCGTTGGACACCAGCACCTCGACCGGACCCTGGTGCTCCTCGACCTCTTTGAAGGCGCGATCGACGGCGTCGTTGTCGGTGACATCACACTCGACGCCGAATAGCCCCTGGGGCGCCCCGGATCCGCGGTGCGTGACCGCCACCTTGTGGCCGTCGGCGGCCAGCCGCTGTGCGATCGCCAGACCGATCCCCCGGTTTCCGCCCGTCACCAGGACTGAACGGGATACGAATGCGGGTTTGCCGCTGTCGGCGGCAAGCTCGGTGGCTACGTCAGTCACCCGGCCAACTTATCGCCTCAGTGCCGCAGGGCTGCAATCTGCCCCTCGCCTGTTGGCCCGGGCCGGGCCGAAACGTCAGGTCGGCAGCCGCCGGTTGATCAGCAGGGCCGCCAGCCCGGCCAGCGCTAAAACCAGCGAACCAAGCCGCAGCCACCCGATGCTGGCGTCGCCGCGGATCGTCTCGTAACCGATCTGCTGCTGCAGAGACGCGTAGACCTGCTTGAGCTCTTGCAGATTAGAGGCGCCGTAATGGTTGCCGCCGGACAGCTCAGCAACTTTCTTCATTGTGCTGTCGTCGACGGGAACCGGCTGGCGTTGGCCATTGATCTCCACGAAGCCATACGGGGTGCCGAAGGAGATTGTCGAGATCGGCACGCCTTGGTCCTTGGCGGTGCGCGCCGCGGTGAAGGCTCCCTTGGGGTTGTCCGGGTTGGTCGGCATCGTCTCCTTGCCGTCGGAGAACAACACGATCCGTGCCGGCGGCGGGGTATCGCCGCCGCCGATCACCGCGCCCACGGTGGCGATGGCCTGCAGCGCGGTGAAGATGCCCTCCCCGGTGGCGGTGCGATCGGCGAACTGCAACTTGCCCAGCGCGGCTTTGGTCGCATCCCGGTTCGTCGTCGGTTGCACCAGAACCGTTGCCGTCCCGGCATAGGCGATCAACCCGAGGTTGATGCCCGGGGTCAGCTCACCGGCGAACTCCTTGGCGGCCGCTTCGGCGGCAGCCATCCGGTTGGGTTCGACGTCGGTGGCCCGCATGGACTGCGAGACGTCGATGACCAGCATGACGACCGCACGATTGCGCGGGATTCGGACATCGTGAGTCGGTCCGGCCATCGCGATCGTGAACAGCACCAGCGCCGACACCAGCAGGATGGCCGACAGGTGGCGCCACCGGGTGGGCTGCTTGGGGGCGACGCTTTCCAGCAGCTCCATGTTGGCGAAGCGCAGCATCCGGCGATGCCGGGCCACCTGGACGATGATGTACAGCGCAACTAGGCCCAAAACGACTAGAAGGAACAGAAAAAACCACGCGTGGGCGAAACCGGACAGCGTCATCGGCCCGAGCAACGGCAGTGTCATACCAGACCCGTCTTGATATGTACGCACTTCCCGGGCAATACGCGCGTCACTGGCGACCCGCCAGTGCCCCGCGCCGGCGGGATTCGACGAAGCGGACGATGTCGGCAATCCAATCCCGGTCGGTGCGCAGCGACAACAGCGGCGCGCCGCAGCTGCGCATCGTACGGGCCACATCGGCGCGATGGGCCGCGACCGCCTTGGCGAAGTCGTCGCGCAGCTGCTCGTCGATGGTGAACTCGCGGGTGACACCGGATTCGGCGTCTTGCAAGATGACGTCGCCGATGTCGGGCAACTCGACGTCGCGGGGATCGAGTACCTCGATGCCCAGCACCTCATGGCGCGCAGCGATCGCTCGCAACGGACGCATCCAGTTGATCGGACCGAGAAAGTCGCTAATGATGACGGCCATCCCGCGGCGGCGTTCCGGACGGCGCAACGCGTCGATCGCCACCGCCAAGTCCCCGCGCACCCCTACCGGCGCTTTGGGCATGGTGGCGATGGTGCGCAACAGCGTGTGCTCGTGCTGGCGTCCGGAG
>DASZKQ010000140.1:0-9704 GCA_035552835.1 Mycobacterium sp.
CTGATCCGGCGGTAAGCCAACAGCCCGCTGTCCGGATCGGGGGTATCGGACAGCCAGTCCAGCAGCCTGGGCAGCAACACCGATTGCACCCGACCGCGGCGGCCGCTCTGGTTGATCAGCGCGGAGAGGTGGGTCAGCGCATTCTGCGGAGCGTCGTAGCCGAGTGCGGCCAGCTGACGCTCTGCCGCCGTCGGCGTCATACCGTGCGAGAACTCCAGGCCTTCCGGTGCAAGCGATTCCAGCAGCGGTTGGTAGAACAGCTTGGCGTGCAGCCGCGAGACCCGCAGGTTGTGGCGTTTCAGCTCTTCGCGCAACACGCCCAGCGCGTCGTAGCGTCCGTCGGGTCGCATATGAGCCGCACGTGCCAACCAGCGCAGCGCCTCGTCGTCGTCGAAGGCGGGCAACATATGAGTGCGTTTGAGTCGCTGCAACTGCAGCCGGTGTTCCAGCAGCCGAAGGAACTCGTAGGAGGCGGTCAGGTTGGCGGTATCGTCCCGGCCGACGTAGCCGCCGACCCCGAGGGCTGCCAGCGCGTCCACCGTGGAAGCCACGTGCAGCGACTCGTCCGTGCGACCGTGCACCAATTGCAGCAGCTGCACCGCGAACTCGACATCACGCAGCCCGCCGCTGCCGAGTTTGATCTCACGGCTTCGGACGTCGGCGGGCACCAGCTGCTCCACCCGGCGCCGCATCGCCTGAACCTCGGGCACGAAATCTTCACGCTCACAAGCGGTCCACACCATCGGCATCAAGGCGGCGACGTACTGCTTGCCCAATTCGGCGTCGCCGGCGGCGGGCCGGGCTTTCAGCAGCGCCTGGAACTCCCAGGTCTTGGCCCAACGCTGGTAGTAGGCGATATGCGAGTCGAGGGTGCGGACCAGTTCGCCCTGGTTGCCCTCCGGGCGTAGCGCGGCATCCACCTGGAAGAAGGTCTCTGACGCCACCCGCATCATCTCGCCGGCGATGCGGGCGGTGACCGCGTCGGCGTGCTCGGCGACGAAGATCACGTCGACGTCGCTGACGTAATTCAGCTCGCGCGCCCCGCATTTGCCCATCGCGATGACGGCCAACCGAGGCGGCGTGGCGTCGCCGCAGACGGTGGCCTCGGCGAGGGTCAGCGCAGCCGCCAGTGCGGCATCGGCGATGTCGCTCAAGTGCGCACCGACGGCGCGGAAAGACAGCACTCGTTCGTTCTCGACTGTGGGTGCCAAATCCAGGGCGGCCAGCACCATCACCCGGTTGCGGTAGAGGATGCGCAGCCGCAACAGCCCCGAGCTCAGGCCGTCTGAGGCTTCAGCGACGCACTCGGTAAAGGCGGCTCGCAGCTGCTCGGCGGATGGCAACTGCACATCGTCCTGCAGCCGATGCCACGCCTGCGGATTCGCGATCAGGTGATCACCCAGAGCCAGCGAAGACCCGAGCACGGCGAACAGTCGGCCGCGCAGGCCGCGGTCGGTCGCCAGTGCCGCATTGAGCTCATCCCAGTCGTCGCCGAGCACTTCGGCCAGCCGGACCATCGCGCATAGGGCGGCGTCGGCGTCCGGTGCGCGCGACAGCGACCACAGCAGATCGACCTGCGCTTCGGTGTTCCAGCCCAGCTTCGCCAAGTTGGCACCTGCGCGCGCATCGACCAACCCGAGCCGGCCGACGCTGGGTACTTTCGACCGCTCCGTGACGGGTTGAACCACGACCACGACGGTAGCGCAGAATCCCTGGGACATGGCTGTGCGGTCGCGCCAGCGGCCGCGAAAAATTTATAAGGCGATATAAGTCTTCAGCTCGTAGGGCGTGACATGGCTGCGGTAGGTGGCCCACTCCTGACGTTTGTTGCGCAAAAAGAAGTCAAAGACATGCTCCCCCAAAGCTTCTGCAACCAGCTCGGAACTCTCCATCGCGCGAAGCGCTTCGTCGAGACTGGACGGTAGCTCGCGGTAGCCCATCGCGCGGCGCTCCTCGGGCGTGAGGTCCCACACGTTGTCCTCTGCTTGCGGACCCAGGACGTACCCCTTTTCGACGCCGCGCAGCCCGGCAGCCAGCAGCACGGCGAATGCCAGGTAAGGGTTGCAGGCCGAGTCGGGGCTACGCACCTCGATACGTCGCGAGGAGGTTTTGCTTGGGCTGTACATCGGAATACGGACCAAAGCCGACCGGTTAGCCGCCCCCCACGACGCGGCGGTAGGTGCCTCACCGCCGAGCACCAGCCGCTTGTAGGAGTTGACCCATTGATTGGTAACCGCACTGATCTCGCTTGCGTGCTCGAGAATCCCGGCGATGAAAGACTTGGCGACATCGGAGAGTTGCAACGGATCGTCGGGGCTGTGAAAGGCGTTGACCTCGCCCTCGAACAGGCTCATATGAGTATGCATGGCCGAGCCGGGGTATTGCCCAAACGGCTTGGGCATGAACGTCGCCCGCATCCGCTCTTCCAGCGCGACCTCTTTGATTACGTAACGGAACGTCATCACGTTGTCGGCCATCGACAGCGCATCCGCAAAGCGCAAATCGATCTCTTGCTGTCCGGGCGCGCCTTCATGGTGGCTGAACTCCACCGAGATCCCCATGAACTCCAGAGCGTCGATCGCATACCGACGGAAGTTGGAGGCGGTGTGCACAGCCTGGTCGAAATAGCCGGCGTTGTCGGCCGGAATGGGCGTCGAGCCGTCTTCGGGCCCCGGCTCGAGCAGGAAAAACTCGATTTCCGGATGCACATAGCAGGAGAAGCCGAGGTCGTTGGTTTTGCTGAGTTGACGACGCAGCACGTGGCGTGGATCCGCCCAGGACGGCGAGCCGTCCGGCATCGTGATGTCGCAGAACATCCGCGCCGAGTGGTGGTGGCCGGAGTCGCTGGTCCACGGCAGCACTTGGAAGGTGGACGGGTCGGGGTGGGCTACAGTGTCGGACTCTGAAACGCGGGCAAATCCCTCGATGGAGGATCCGTCGAAGCCGATGCCTTCTTCGAAGGCGCCGTCGAGTTCGGCAGGAGCGATAGCGACCGACTTAAGGGTACCGAGCACATCGGTAAACCACAGCCGGACGAAACGGATGTCCCTCTCCTCCAGCGTGCGGAGCACGAATTCCTTTTGTCGATCCATACCGGGAACAATATGCAAGGCCAGTTAACTCCGTGTTACTACCGTGCCGAACACCGTAAGTTTCCCGGAGGTACCCCGTCGACCAGGTAGCTAACCACCGCGTTGTCAACGCATTCGTCACCGTTGAACACCACCGTATGTTGTGTGCCCTCATAGGTGATCAGTGCGGCGCCGAGCTGGCGAGCCAGGTCCGCGCCGGCCTGATAGGGGGTTGCCGGGTCGTGGGTGGTGGACACCACGACGACCTTGCCCGGAGCAACCGGTGCCGCCGGCGCCGGCGACGACGTCGCGGCCACCGGCCAGAGCGCGCACAGATCGCGAGGCGCATGCCCGGTGAACTGCCCGTAGGACAGAAACGGCGCAACTTGACGTATCCGGCGGTCGGCATCGACCCAGGCTGCCGGATCGGTCGGCTCGGGCGCGTCGACGCAGCGAACCGCGTTGAACGCGTCCTGCGAGTTGTCGTAGTGCCCTTTGCTGTCGCGGTCGTAATACTCGTCGGCCAGCATCAGTAAGTCGCCGGGATCGGTGCCGCGCGTTAGACCGAGCAGACCGCTGGTCAGGAATTTCCAGAACTGCGGGGTGTAGAGCGCGTCGATGGTGCCCGTGGTCGCATCTGCGTAACTCAGCCCGCGTGGATCCGCCGTGTGGGCGGGTTTGTTCACCAGCGGGTCGACCAGTTGGTGAAAGCGGTCGCCCCATTGGTTCGGGTCGGCGCCCAGCGGGCAGTCCGACGAGCGAGCGCAATCCGCCGCGTAATCGTTGAACGCGGTCTGAAACCCCGCCTGCTGATTGATGTTCTCCTCGATCGGACCCACGCTCGGGTCGATCGCACCGTCCAGCACCATCGCCCGCACGTGGTCGCCGAACCGCTCGACGTACGCGGTTCCCAATTCGGTGCCGTAGCTGAAGCCGAGATAGTTGATTTGGTCGTCGCCCAGTGCCTGGCGCACCGTGTCCATGTCACGGGCGACCGACGCTGTTCCGACGTTCTCCAAGAACCCTGAGCCATTGCGGTTCAGGCAGCGCTGCGCCAGCTGCCGATACACCTGTTCGATGTGTGCCACGCCCGGCGGGCTGTAGTCGACCATCGGGTCGCGGCGGTAGGCGTCGAACTCCGCGTCGGTCTGGCAGCGCAGCGGCGGCGTGGAGTGGCCGACGCCCCGGGGATCGAATCCGACCAAATCGAAGCGGCGGCTGATCTCGGAACCCGCCAGCTGTGCTCCCAACGTGGCGACCATGTCGACCGCCGACGCCCCGGGCCCGCCCGGGTTGACCAGCAGCGCTCCGATCCGGGGACCGGTCGCCGGAATTCGGATGACGGCGAGCTGAGCTTGGCCGCCGCCGGGGTTGTTGTAGTCGATCGGGACCGGAACGGTCGTGCACTGTGCAGTGGGAACCTCGTCCGGGTGGGTGAGAAACCGACCGCAGTTACCCCAGGTTAGGGTCGCATGCGCCGTCGGCGCGATCGGGATGGTGGCGACGGCTGCCACCATCGGTAGCCACAAAGAAAGCAGCGCAGAGGACAATCGCCTCATGCGCCACATGGCTGCCAATCGTCCCACCCCTTGGCCACGGGAAGTAATCCCAATGGTCACACCTTGGTCTCGTTATCTCCTGCGCGGTCTTAGCATTTCGCCCCCTTCGGCGGCAGAGTGCCGCTGACGAGGTATGCCGTCGCGTAGTCGTCGACACAGCTGTCGCCCTGGAACACCACCGTGTGCTGGGTGCCGTCGTAGGTGAGCAAACCACCGTGCAGCTGGTTGGCAAGGTCGACGCCGGCCTGATACGGCGTCGCCGGATCACGGGTGGTCGACACCACCAGCGTCGGCGCCAGGCCGGGAGCGGAGATGGTGTGCGGTTTGCTGGTCGGCGGTACCGGCCAGAACGCGCAGGTGCCCAATGGGGCGTTGCCGGTGAATTTCCCGTAGCTCATGAACGGCGCAACCTGGCGCGAGCGGCGGTCTTCGTCGATTACCTTGGCCCGCTCCTTGACCGGCAGATCGTCGACGCAGTCGATGGCCACCCTGGCGTCAGTGGCATCGGTGTAGTGACCGTGCTTGTCCCGTCGCATATACAAGTCGGCCAGCTCAAGCATGGTGTCGCCGTGATGGTGGGCCAATTCGGTCAATCCCTCAGTCAAGTGATGCCAGAAGGTCGGCGAATACAACGCCATGATCGTGCCCACGATCGCGTCGCTGTAGCTCAGACCGCGGGGATCTCTGGTGCGTGCCGGCCTGCCGATCATCGGATTGTTCTTGTCGACGAGCGGGTCGACCAAACTGTGGTAGACGTCAACGGCTTTGGCAGGGTCGGTGCCCAGCGGACAGGATGGAGACTTGGCGCAGTCTGCCGCGAAGTCGTTGAATGCGTCCTGAAAACCCTTGGCTTGCCGCAGGTCTGCTTCGATGGAGTTGGTATTCGGGTCGACGGCACCGTCGAGGATCATCGCCCGGACCTTCTTCGGGTAGGCCTCGGCATAGGCAGCCCCCATTCGGGTTCCATACGAGTAGCCCAAGAACGTCAGTTTGCTGTCGCCCAGTGCTTCGCGGATGGCGTCCAAATCACGGGCGACGTCAACGGTTCCAACGTGCGCCAGAAATTTCTTGCCCATCTTGTCGATGCAACGGCCGACGAACGCCTTGGTCTCGTCCTCGATGTGCGCCACACCGGCCGGGGTGTAGTCGACATTTGGCTCGGTGCGCAGCCGGTCGTTGTCGGCGTCGGAGTTGCACCAGATCGCCGGCCGCGACGCCGCCACCCCGCGCGGATCGAATCCGACCAGGTCGAACCGTTCACGGACCCGCGGTGGAAGCGACTGCAGAAGGCCCAGTGCAGCCTCGATGCCGGACTCGCCGGGTCCGCCGGGGTTGATGACCAGCGACCCGATTTTGTTTCTTGTCGCCGGAAACTTGATCAGCGCCAAGGTCGTGGCGTCACCATCGACGTGGTGGTAGTCGATGGGTACCGCGAGCTTGCCGCACTGCGCGCCACCCGGGAGCTTCATTATCGAGGTCCCGCCGCCGCCGGCGACACGACACGGCCCCCACTCCACTGGCTGACCGATTCTTGGTCCGGCCAGCACCGCACGCCCGGTGACGACGTGGGTGCAGCTCGCCACCGTCGCCACCACCACCGCCATCGCGGTCCAGATCAGCATCGTGCGCGCGATCGTGTCGCCGCGAGGGATACCCATGCCCAACATGCTGCCATGCGCCGACGACTGGCTGTTGTTGCCGCACGGGCGACTGGGCCTTTTACCGGATCGCCAGCAGCAGTTCTTCCATCCCGACGGCGAAGTCGTCGGCCAACTCCCACAGATCCGGCACCAGCTCCGGGCAGGCGATGAGGCCGACGTCCAGTTTGCCGTTCAACGACATCACGGTGATGTTCAAGCCCGAGCCGTGGAAGATCGGCCCCAGCGGATACATCGCTTTGACCTCGTTGCCCAGCAGATACAGCGGCATCTGCGGACCCGGCACGTTGGAAATCACGAGGTTGTGCACTGGCCGGCTCTTGGTCAGCCTGGTGCGGGCGTAAGCCCTCATCGCCATACCGAACACCGCCGGCGCGGCGAACTGCGACCAGTCCTGCAAGAGTGTGGCGCTAATGGCCGAACTATGTTCCTTGGCAACCGAATTCGCTTCAGCGATGGACTCGAGCCGTTCAGCGGGATCAGCGATCTGGGTTTCCAGCCGGGAGAACATTCCCGAAACCTGGTTGCGCCCAGGGCGATCAGACCGGCCGTGTACCGATACCGGCACCATCGCCACCAACGACGAATCCGGCAGCTCGCCGCGGTCGAGCAGGAATTGCCGCAGCACGCCGGATACCAGCGCCATCACCACGTCGTTGACCTTGACGTCGAAATGACTCTTGACGGCCTTGATGTCCTCGAGATCCAGCTGCGCGTAGGCGACGTTGCGGTGTGCGGTGATGCTGGCATTGAAGGTGGTCGGTGGCGCCGCGAACGGAGCAGCCATCGTCAGGCCGCTTCGTGCCCGCAGCACCGTCTCGAACACCGACGACACGGTTTTCGGCAGCACACTGGCCAGATGCAGCGGCCGGGATGCGAACTTCGCCAACCCGCTGACCGCGATCTGGATTTGGTTGGCGTCACCAACCCCGTCCACCGGTTCGGGTGGCGGCGCGTCAGGTTCGGTGCTGCAAAGCTGCGACATCAGATTTGCGCCGGTGACGCCGTCCACGCCGGCGTGGTGGACCTTGGTCATCACCGCCAGACGGCCACCTTGCTGGGCATTGGTGCCCGCGACGCCCTCGATCACCCACATCTCCCACAGCGGTCGAGTGCGGTCCAGTGGTAAAGCGGCGATATGACCGCAGATCTCGGCCAACTCCATTCGCCCACCCGGTGGCGGCAGCCCGATACGGTGAAGATGCCGACTCACGTCGAAGTTGTTGTCGTCCACCCAAACCGGATGATCGAGATTCAGCGGGCTGTCGGCGAGCTTCTCCCGAAACTGTGGCATTGCCTTGATCCGGACCGCCAACTCGTCGCGCAGCCGGTCGAAGGTATAGCCGCCCGGCACCGTTGAAGTATCGAGTTCAAGAATTGAACAGACATGCAACGGCTGCGCTTGGGTCTCCAAATACAGAAAACTGGCATCGAGTCCGCTGAGCCGCTGCATGCGCCGATGGTATGTCCGGGACCGCAGGGCGGCGCCCGAATCGTCGCAATGGGTAGCGGTGTGAGGAAGTCCACTGAACCGGGTGTGCATTTGCGCGGCCGCAGGTGGCAGACTGGCAAGGTCAGACGAACCCGGGGACCCTGCTGGGCCACGAGGATCGACCCGACCACACCTAGGGACAATGATGTCTGAGCACGCTGTTTACGGGGCTGCTAACACACCGCGGACTAAGGTCCGCGTCCATCACTTGCAGAAAATGAAGGCCGAAGGCCACAAGTGGGCCATGCTGACGGCCTACGACTACTCCACCGCCCGAGTCTTCGACGATGCCGGCATACCGGTTTTGCTGGTTGGCGACTCGGCCGCCAACGTCGTTTACGGCTATGACACGACAGTGCCGATCTCGATCGACGAGCTGATTCCGCTGGTGCGCGGCGTGGCGCGGGGCGCACCGCACGCTCTGGTGGTGGCTGACTTGCCATTCGGCAGCTACGAAGCCGGGCCGACGGCGGCGCTGAGCGCCGCGACCCGATTCATGAAGGAAGCCGGCGCGCACGCAGTCAAGCTGGAAGGCGGCGAACGCGTCGCTGAGCAGATCGCCACCATGACCGCTGCCGGTATCCCGGTGATGGCCCACATCGGCTTCACCCCACAAAGCGTCAACACCCTCGGCGGTTTCCGGGTACAGGGTCGCGGCGACGCCGCCGAACAGACCATCGCCGACGCGATCGCCGTTGCCGAGGCCGGTGCGTTTTCCGTGGTGATGGAGATGGTGCCGGCCGAGTTGGCCACCCAGATCACCGGCAAGTTGACCATTCCCACCGTTGGGATCGGAGCAGGGCCCAATTGCGATGCCCAGGTGTTGGTTTGGCAGGACATGGCCGGGCTAACCAGCGGCAAGACGGCCCGGTTCGTCAAGCGGTTCGGTGATGTCGGGAGCGAATTGCGCCGCGCGGCAACCGAGTACGCGGACGAGGTCGCCGCCGGGACCTTCCCCGCGGACGAGCACAGCTTCTAGAGGCGCCACAAGCGACGATGCCTGACAATGTCTGATGGGGCCCCGGCCACATCGCTTTATTTAGAGGTGGAGCGCAAGTTCGACGTCGGCGAGTCCACCAGCTCACCATCGTTCGCCGGTATAGCGGACATTCTTCGGGTGGAGCGGCTACCGACGCAGACGCTTGATGCCGTGTACTTCGATACGCCAGCGCGTGATCTGGCATCCAGACGAATCACGTTGCGCCGTCGCACCGGCGGTGTGGATGCCGGTTGGCACCTGAAGCTGCCGGCGGGAACCGATGCCCGCACCGAGGTGCGCGCACCGCTGGGTACTGCGGACGACAGCGACGAAGACAGCCGCGAAGATGTGCCGACCGAGCTGGTGGACGTCGTGCTGGCAATTGTCCGGGACCGCCCACTAAGCCCGGTCGCGCGAATAGCCACCACGCGGGGCGTCCACAACCTCTACGGCGCCGACGACGCGGTGCTGGCTGAATTCTGCGACGACCAGGTCACCGCGTCGCGGGCCGCCACCGCCGACGCGCCAGAAGTAGAGCAGCGATGGCGTGAGTGGGAGCTCGAACTCGCCCAGCCCGAAACGAATACCGAGCTGTTGGACAAACTGAGCGACCGGCTGCTTGGCGCTGGTGCGACCCCGACAGGGCACGGCTCGAAGCTGGCGCGGGTGCTCGGCACGACGCCCAAAGAGCTGTCATCGAGCGACCCGCTACTTCGGGCGGTGGCCGCGCAACTCGACGAACTGCTGGCGTGGGATCGGGCCGTGCACGCCGAGGCCGACGACGCCGTGCATCAAATGCGGGTGACCACTCGCAAGGTGCGCAGCCTGCTGCAGGCGTCGCCGGATTCGTTTGCGCTCCCTGATGGCCTCCTCGACGAGCTGCGTCAGCTGGCCAATACCTTGGGCGCGGCCCGCGACGCCGAAGTACTGGCCGAGCGCTACCGC
>DASZKQ010000141.1:0-2886 GCA_035552835.1 Mycobacterium sp.
TTGCGGAAGCCGGTCAGCAAGGTCAGCAGCGTCTTGCCGATCGCTTGCTGGTCGTCGGGCGCCAGGTCCGAGAACTCGGTCATGTCGGGATGCTAGGCGCCGCGGTGAACCTTTCGTCGAAGTACCGCGTGGTAGCAGCAGTCGGTTTGAGAAAGGTTTGTACGATGAGTCCGCTGCTGATGTTCTACTTCTGGGTCGCCACGCCCTTCGCCGGGTTCGGCCTGTTGAAGCTGCAGGCGCGACTCGAGCGATGGGACTATGAACGGCACGCCGAGGACTAAGGCGGGAGTCGATTGAAGCTTCGGATACTGGTCGTCGGCGCGGGCGTGAGCGGCATTTCGGTTGCGCGCGGATTAATGCGGGACGGACACGACGTCGCGGTCTTCGACCAGCGGCCGAACGTGACGGTAGGCGGTGGTGCGGTCACCATCTGGTCCAACGGCGCCACGGTTCTCGATCAGCTCGGTGTCGATATGGACGGAGCTGGGCAGCTGCTGTCCACCGTGCAGGTCATGACATCGACCGGTCGCCCGCTGGCCAACATGGACCTCAACGCGATGGTGAACCGGCTGGGCGCACCCGTTCGGATGGTGCCACGTCGAATCCTGCTGGAACGGCTGCTCAAGGGCTTTCCAATCGATCGCGTCCGATGCAACTCCCGTGCGGTCGGGGTGGTCAGGACGCCCGACGGCGTGCGGGTCGACTTCGAAGACGGCAGCTCGGCGGACGGGGATTTACTGATCGGTGCGGACGGCCTGCACTCGATGGTTCGCAGTATCGTCGGCGCGCAACCCGCGAAGCCGACCGGCTGGTGCAGTTGGCAGGGGCTGGTCACTCTTCCGGGCATCGCCGACAAGCGCGTCGCAACGATGATGATCGGCGAGCACGGAAGCCTCGGCATGTGGCCAGCTGGGGGGTCTGACCTGCAGTGGTGGTTCGACCTGCCCTGGTCGCCTGGCTTCGTCAGACCACAACACCCAATCGAGATGATCCGATCGCATTTCACCGGCTGGTCCGACCTCGTCGACCGAGTACTCGCGACCTTGACCGACGACGATCTGGCCCCGTCACCTTTCCCGCATTTTCGGCATCCGATTTTCCGCGCCGGCGTCGGCGCAGTGACACTGCTCGGCGATGCCGCGCACACCATGGCGCCAACACTTGCGCAGGGCACCAATCAGGCGCTGCTGGACACGATGGTGTTGCGTAAGGCGCTATCGGATTTCCGAAGCGGCCACGGTGACATCTCCAGCGCGCTGCGCTGGTACGAGGACACCCGGCGGCCCAAGGTCAAGGCCGTGTCCTGGTTGACCACCCAGCAGGTCTCTCGCCCCGAGTACGTGCTGCGACCGGCGGCGCTGATCTCGGACCGGTTCATGACGTGGGTGCTGACGAGGTTCCTGGGTTGGGTCAGTCACCGCGGAATCGCGGCTGAGACCAGCCGAGCTTCTCTTGCCGAGGTGCGGTGATGTCGACCACTGCAAAAGTGCCGCCCGCCAAAGCGGCCCGCATTGTCGAATGGGTTCGCCACCACCTGTATCGCCTCAATCAGCGGCTGACACCCGCACCCGCGGCAATGATGGAGATGATCATTGCCACCTGGGCATCTCAGGCGATCGCGGTGGCCGCCGAACTAGGCGTCGCCGACGCGCTCGCCGACGGGCCATTGACGATCGACCAATTGGCGCACCGAGTGAGCGCGGACCCGGACGCACTGCACCGGCTGTTGCGGGCGTTGATCGGGCGGGGTGTTTTTCGTCATCGGCCCGACGGCCGATACGAGCTGAATTCCCTTGCCAACACCTTGCGTTCGGACGCAGCGGTGTCGATGGCCTGGGCTGCCCGGTTTTACGGGTCGCGTGAGCAGCGCGAACGATGGACTCTGCTGGTGGACTCTATCCGAAGCGGACGATCAGTCGTCCCGGTATTACACGGCCAGGAAAGCTTCGACTATTTCGCCGAGTATCCCCAACATGCTGAACTCTTCCATCGGACCATGACGAGTATTTCGGAGTTGACCGATTCGTCCGTGGTCGCTGGCTACGACTTCAGCGCCTACCCCACTATCGTCGATGTCGGCGGCGGGCACGGCCCATTGTTGGCCACCATCCTGGCGTCGGCGCCGGCCTCGCAGGGCGTTCTGTACGACCTGCCGGTGGTCGTGTCGGACGCGCCGAACCTCTTGTGCAAGCACGATGTTGCTGATCGCGTGCGTATCGAGGCGGGATCATTTTTCGACCGGGTTCCGGGCGGCGGCGACGCCTACGTCTTGAAGAACATAATGCACGACTGGCCCGACGAGAAGGCGGTGCAGATCCTGCGTAATGTTCGCGCCGCTGCCGGCCCGCGCGCCACGGTGCTGCTGGTCGAATTGGTGATCCCCGACCATGACCGTGACTTCCCGGGAAAATGGGCCGATCTGGAGATGCTGCTGAATTTGGCGGCCCGCGAGCGCACTGCTGCCGAGTACCGAAACCTGCTCAGCCAAGCCGGATTTCGGATGACGCGGGTGGTCCAAACCGCTTCACCGCTCAGCCTCGTGGAGGCCCGAGTCGCGTGACCCGGTTGTCGTTGGGTCAGAATGACCGACATGACACTGGATCTGGCCGGTTACTTCGAGCGGATCGACTATCACTGCGCTGCGGCGGCCGCCCGCCAGATCACATAGCGTTGACCCCCGGAACGGGATACGGGGGTTGGCTGATCGGGTTGCCGGGGCACCACGGGTTGCGCGGCACACCCAGACACGGACTGGGCATGCTTGGCTGCGGGGGCAGCGGCAGCATTTGGACCCCCGTCCGCTGCGGGTAGTTCGCGTACGACGTGCTGTCCGGGCAGGTGCCGAAGATTTGCGTGTTGCAGACGAGCTGCAGACCAAGGATGCTG
>DASZKQ010000142.1:0-4219 GCA_035552835.1 Mycobacterium sp.
ACGCCGCGAAGAAGCACGGATCATCGCCAACGACGAACCGCCGCCCTTCTAGTAAAGCGGCTGCGGTTAGTCCTTCTTGGACGGGATCACTATCACCACTATCAGCGTCAGAATGCTGAAGAACAGTCCAAGGATTCCCCAGCCAAATGGGTTGCGGCCCTTCATCGCGGCGACGGCCGCGCAAATAATCGCCGCGATGATACTGCCGATGGCGACGAAAATGCCTTTGATGCCGCGCAGAATAACGCCTGCTGCCTCCGGCTGGCTGTACGCGGCCAACGCTAATTGATGGAAAATGATGACCTCCGCTGCGCCGGACCGGACCTCAGTGATCGTGCTCGGGGCTCGGGTACCCGCCAATCCTGGAATCAAACGGCGTGCTGGTCCATCTCTCCGTCGCGCAGGTGCAGGATGAGCAGCGCGATCGGAAGCAGCACCGCGACGACTAGCGCCGTGGTTTCGCCGATCGTCGCGGTCGTTGTGTAGTGCTGGTGGTGGGTGATGTGGAACAGCAGGTGCGGGATCGCGAACACGACGTAGGCGGCCAGCGCGGTACGGACCATCAGCCGGTCCATGGTGATCGCGGCGACCAGGAACACCAGCCCCAGCGCGAGGTTCATCGCACCGTAGTCGCGCGTGAGGTGTTCGGCATACGGCGGCGCGAGATTCACCCACGGAACATGGTCGTAGAAAGCCCGCGGCGCCAGCGTCGCGACGATGCCGACGGCGAATTCCACACAGGTGAAAAACCAGACGCCTACTCGCAGCAGCACATCGGTGAGCTTCATTGCCGGTCCTTGGACCGACGTAGCGGCAGGTAGTCGCGCAGCGCGTCGGCGTACGGGACGACACCCGCGGCGAGCCGCTCGCTGAGGTATTGCTCGAAGGTGACGGTGCCCTGTGCGTGGTCCGGCGCCAGGTGGCCGCCGGCACGGTATGCGCGAAACACCTTGCCCGGTAGCAGGATTGGCAGCCTCAGGCGATGCTTGCCGACCATTGCCAAGTAGCTTCGAGCGAGGTCGCTGACCGCACGGACCTCTGGTCCGCCGAAATCTGGTGCCCTGCCGACGGGTTCGCCGAGGGCGAGCCCTGCGAGCCGGACGCCGACCTCGCGCACATCGACCGGCTGGAAACTCCAGCCGGCCGGCAGCGCCATGATCGGCGATTTGGCCAGCATACGTAGCAGCATGGCGATCAGATCATGGAACTGCGTCGCCCGCAGCACCGTCCACGGCAGGCCGGACCTCGCGATCAACTCTTCATCGGCCACTTTTCGCCGGTAGACCGGGATACGGTCGGAGCCGACGATGGACGTGTACACCAGACGCGGGGAGCCGGCCTGTTGCGCCGCCGCAACCAGATGGTCCACGTGCTCGGCGCACTGCACGATCGTGTCGACGCCGGATAACGCCGCATCAAGCCCGTTACCGGTGCGCAGGTCGCCGGTGACGTGTTCGACGTCCCTGCGGCGGTGGCGACGCCGGCCCCGGCTGAGGATGCGCACACTGGCGCCGGATGTGAGGAGCTGATCGACCACCACTTGGCCCAAGACGCCGGTGCCGCCAGCCACCAGTACGCGTTTCGTCATACCTTATGGACCGGATAGCCCACCGGGGTGTGACAGCTGCCTGCCCAGGAACCGCAATTTCTCCGGGTTCGCGACGACGCGTAGGGCGGCTATCCGGTCGCCATCGGTCTGGAAAAACAGCACGCCAGCCAGCGCCGAGTCCGTGAACCCGAGTACCGCGGGCTCCCCGTTGACCTCGACGCCGAATTGCAGCTGCACCCCGGGCAAAGGTCGGCTCAGCGCGCCCGCGAGGTATCGAGACACCCGGTCGTGGCCCACCACCGGCCGCCGCGCAGCGGCCACCTTCCCGCCACCGTCGGCGGTGGACGTGACATCGGCGGTCAGCATGGGGACCAATCCGGCGACGTCACCGCTGCGGCTTGCGGTCAAGAAACGGTCCACCAGGTCGCGCCACCGCGCCGGATCGGGCTGGAACCGAGGCGCCGGGTCACCGAGCCGTTGCCGTGCCCGGTGGTGCAGCTGGCGAGCGTTGGCTTCCGAGGTTTCCAGGATCTCGCCGATGTCGCGGTGGCTGTAGCCGAATGCCTCCCTGAGCACGAACACGGCGCGCTCGCTGGGGCCGAGTTTCTCCATCAGGGAGAGCAACGCGATCGACACCGAATCGCGTAGCTCGGTGGTTTCCAGCGGCCCGAGGGTTCCATCGCTGGTGATGACGGGTTCCGGTAGCCACGGGCCCACGTAGATCTCCCGCCGGGCACGAGCCGACGTCAATCGGTTGAGGCACAAGTTCGTGACGACCTTGGTCAGCCAGGCCGGCAGGAAGGCGATCCTCGCTCGGTCGGCCGCGTGCAACCGTAGATAGGCATCTTGCACGGCGTCTTCGGCCTCGCCTGCCGACTCCAACAACCGGTAGGCGAGCCCGAACAGGCGCGGCCGCTGTGATTCGAACTCCTCCGCTACCGCGGTCATTTGGTCAGACTGCCATGCGGGGCCCGCCCACACCTTAAGAGCTGCCCCGCAACCCGTCGACGAAGGCGCGGGTCTCTTCCCAACTCGGCAGCAGACCAGCGGCGCGCACTTCGTCGAGGGTGGGCGCTGCGGCATCCCGGTCGGACAACACCAATCCGTGTCCGCTCGGCCAGTCGATCGCCAGCGCCGGGTCGGTGGGGGCAATGGTGTGCTCGCGCTGCGGGTTATATTCCGTTGAGCACAAGTACATCACCGTCGAGTTATCTTGAAGCGCAAGGAAACCGTGCGCGAGGCCCTCGGAGAGATATACCGATCTGTGGTCGCGGTCGTCGAGCACTACCGAGTCCCATTGGCCGAAAGTCGGTGAGCCAACCCGGATGTCGACGACGACGTCGAACACCGACCCGGAAAGACAGGTCACGTACTTGGCCTGGCTCGGCGGCAGCTGGGCGAAATGCAGGCCGCGCAGCACACCAGCTGCCGAGACCGAACAGTTGGCCTGTCGCACGTCCAGCCGGTGACCGGCGAACCCGGTGAAGCCTCGGTCGGTGAGCAACTCGAAGAACATTCCACGCGAATCGGAATGCAGTTGCGGGGTAGTCTCCCACGCCCCGGCGATGTCGAGTTCGCGCACCTGCATGTCACTGACCCCGCTGCTGGTAACGGGCTTCGACGGCAGCCTTCAGCGGACCCCACCACGACTCGTTTTCCCGGTACCAGTCGATGGTGGCACGCAGGCCCTCGGTGAAATCGGTACGCTTTGGCGCCCAGCCTAATTCATTGCACAGCGACGTCGGGTCGATGGCGTACCGCATGTCGTGGCCGGCGCGGTCGACGACATAGTCGAACTCATCGGGATCGCGGCCCATCAGCTGTAGCAGCGTCTGCAGCACCGATAGGTTGTCGCGCTCGCCGTCGGCGCCGATCAAGTAGGTTCGGCCGACCTGGCCGCCGGTGAGAATTCGCCGGACGGCGTCGTTGTGGTCGTCGACGTGGATCCAATCCCTGACGTTGGCTCCGTTGCCGTACAGCTTCGGCCGCCGCCCGGTGAGCACGTTGGTGATCTGGCGCGGAATGAACTTCTCCACGTGCTGATAAGGGCCATAGTTGTTGGAGCAGTTCGAGATCGTCGCACGGACGCCGTAGGAGCGTACCCACGCTCGCACCAGCATGTCGGAGCCAGCCTTGGTCGACGAGTACGGACTCGACGGGTTGTAGGGCGTGGACTCGGTGAACCGCTGCGGATCGTCGAGCGCAAGATCGCCGTAGACCTCGTCGGTGGAGACGTGATGCAGTCGCACCCCGTGCCGGCGCACCGCCTCCAGAATGGTGAACGTCCCGATCACGTTGGCCCGCAGGAACGGCGCCGGGTCGTCCAACGCGTTGTCGACGTGGGTTTCGGCCGCGAAGTGCACTACCGCGTCGGAGTCGGCAACCAGGCGGGAAACCAGCTCGGCGTCGTTGATGTCGCCCTGGACTAGCCGGATGTCGTTTTCGACGGGAGCCAGCGATTCGCGGCTGCCGGCATATGTCATGGCGTCGAGCACACTCACCGCGTCGTCCGGGTGCTCGCGCACACTGGTGTGCACGAAGTTGGCGCCGATGAAACCAGCGCCGCCGGTGACCAACAGCCGCATGGTGGAACCTTAGCCTGGCGACGGCGCGGGCCCCGGGCTAGCCGCCAATTCCGTTATCGAGACCGAGATGGGTTCCGAAATACCA
>DASZKQ010000143.1:0-16022 GCA_035552835.1 Mycobacterium sp.
TCGATCGCCGCGCGCCGGTCGCCGATCTCGACCACCCCTGCGGCTGCACCGGCTTCGGCTGCGCCGGCCAGGATCTCGCGACGGATTGCCGCCGGATCCTCGCTGCGCGGGTTGTCGTCGGTCACGATCACCAGGTCGGCCAGCTCGGCGGCGATCCGGCCCATCGGCCCGCGTTTACCCGGATCGCGGTCACCACCGGCGCCGAATACCACGGCCAGCCGGCTGTCCGGGCGGCGCAGTGATCGCAGCACCGCGCCCAATGCGCCCGGCTTATGCGCGTAGTCGACCAGCGCGAGGAAATCCTGGCCGCGGTCGATCCGCTCAAGCCGTCCGGGCACGCGGGTATGCCCTAAGCCGGTTGACGCCTGCTCCGGGGAAACCCCGAGCGCGTCGAGAATGGCCAGTGCGACAAGGCAATTGGCGATGTTGTATTCGCCCGGCAGCGGGACGCCAACCCGGTGATGCACACCGGCGGGGTCGACTGCGGTGAACTCCTGCTCACCCGCGTCGGCCGTCACGTCTTCGGCGTGCCAGTCCGCGGGCCGGCCCTGTGCACTGACGGTGATCGCCGCGTCGGCGCGGTCGGCCATCACGCGACCGGCGTCGTCGTCGACGCACACCACGGCGCGAAGCGCGCGCAGCGGCGACGACGGGTCGAACAACCGCGCCTTGGCCTCGAAGTAGTCCGCCATGGTCGGGTGGAAGTCGAGGTGGTCGCGGGACAGGTTGGTGAAGGCGCCGACCGCGAAGTGCACGCCGTCAACGCGGCCAAGCGTCAGCGCGTGACTGGACACCTCCATCACTACAGTGTCGACACCGCGCTCGGCCATCACCGCCAGCTGGGCCTGTAACGCCGGCGCCTCGGGTGTGGTCAGCGCGCTGGGGACATCAACGCCGTTGATGCGTAGGCCGATCGTGCCGATCAGCCCCACTGCCCGCCCGGCCGCCCGCAGACCGGCCTCGAGCAGATACGTCGTGGTTGTCTTGCCCGACGTGCCGGTGACGCCGACGACGGCGAGGCGCTCTGAGGGACGGCCGTATACGGTGGCGGCGAGTTCGCCGAGCACGCTGCGGGGTTCGGGATGGACCAGCACCGGCACAGTACGGGATTGCTGCGCGTGGTCAGCGATTGCGGCGACGCCGGCGGCATCGGTGAGCACCGCGACGGCCCCACGTCCGATCGCGTCACCGAGATGGCGGGCGCCGTGGGTTGCCGCACCGGACAGTGCGGCAAAGAGGTCACCCGGTTGCACGTCCTGGGCTCGCAAGGTGACGCCGGTGATTCGCAGGTCGGGCACCACCCCGGGCTGGTGTGAGCCCTCGGCGGGTACCGCGCCTACTTGAGCGGCCAGCGTCGATAGCGGCACACCCATGCCGATGGCCGGGCGTAGCCCGACAGGCACCGTGGGCACCGATATCACCTTCCTCTGCCTTGCCATGCCGGCTATTTCCGAGGCCGTTTCACCGTCTTGATCGGCCATGACCCTACCGATCCGGAGAATTCCGGCGATACGGTTCCCAGCTTTGCCGGGCCAGTTGTCACGTGGTGGTGGTCGGTGATGCCGGACGCTCCGGCTCAGACGATGCGGTTGCCGACCGCCCGCGACGTCTCAACGTTGTCGCGCTCCATCGCCGCAAAGTCGATCCCGTCGTGGTTCAGATCCAACGCGTGATCGCCAACACTGGTCAGCAGCCTGCGCGAGGTCTGCAGCCAGCTTGCCGTCCTGATATGCAGCGCCGCCGCAGAGTCACCCACCCAGCCCGACTGTGCGGCCGCTATCCGGTTGTCCGACGACAAGTGGGCACTGGCCAGAGCCTCACCATGTTCGGACACCTGCGCCGCCGAGCCCGCCAACGCCTCCAGGTCGACCCGAAACCTTCCCTCGGCCGCCATCGCCACCACCTCCCGCCACTGCCCGACCGTTCTGATTAGCAGCCGCTGGTGGCCGGCCGCAAATCACGCTGCGCCTACATGGCTTGCAATGTGAGCGGCGGCCCGGGATCAGGTGACAGTGGAACGTTTTCGCGCTGCAGTAGCCAGCCGGCGATGTTGTGGAACAACGGGGCTGCCGACGATCCGGGTGAGCCGTCGGCGGCGTGGTGCGGGTTGTCCATCATGATGCCGATGACATAGCGCGGGTCGTCGGTCGTGGCCATACCGGCGAAGGTGATCCAGTAGACGTTATCGAAGTAGCAGCCGCACGCCGGGTTGATCTGTTGCGCCGTACCGGTTTTACCGGAAATCTGGTAGCCCTCGACCGCGGCTGCCGGCCCGGTGCCCTGCTGGTTGCCCGTCGGATCACGCTGCACCACCGCGCGCAGCATGTTGCGCACCGTCCGCGCGGTCTCCGGCGATACCACCCGAATCCCTTCTGGGCGCGGCTCTTCGGTGCGGTTGCCGTCGGGCGCGATGGTGGCCTTGATGATTCGTGGCGGCATCCGCAGCCCGTCGTTGGCGATCGTCTGATACGCGCTGGCCATCTGCAGCAGCGTCATCGAAAGGCCTTGGCCGATCGGAAGGTTGGAGAATGTGCTGCCCGACCACTGGTCGAGCGGCGGAACCAGCCCGGCGCTCTCACCGGGCAGCCCGACGTTGGTGCGCTGACCCAGCCCGAACTTGCGGAGCATGTCGTAGTAGCGGTCCGGTCCGACGCGCTGGGCCAGCATCAGTGTGCCCACGTTCGACGATTTCCCGAACACACCGGTGGTGGTGTAGGGCGCCACACCGTGATTCCAGGCGTCGTGCACCGTGACCCCGCCCATGTTGATAGAGCCCGGTACTTGCAGCACCTCGTCGGGATTACTCAGCCCGTATTCGATTACCGATGAGGCGGTGACGACCTTGTTCACCGACCCCGGCTCGAACGGTGAAGTGACCGGAAGATCGCCCATCTGCTTATCGCCCTGACGGCCGATGTCCTGCGACGGGTCGAAGGTGTTGTCGTTGGTCATCGCCAGCACTTCGCCGGACTTGGCGTCCAGCACCACCGCCGTGACATTGCGTGATCCGGATAGGTTCTTGGCCTGCTGAACCTGCTGCTGGACATAGAACTGAATGTCGTCGTCGAGGGTCAGTTGGACAGTCGACCCGTTGACCGCCTTGTGTTGATTGCGGTAGCTGCCGGGAATTACCACGCCGTCGGAGCCCCGGTCGTAGGTAATCGAGCCGTCGGTGCCGGCCAACTCGGCGTCCATGGAATCTTCCAACCCGAGCAAACCGTGGCCGTCCCAGTCGATTCCGCCGACGATGTTGGCCGCCAGGGATCCGCCGGGGTACTGGCGCAGGTCTTGGCGCTCGGTGCCCACCTCGGGGTATTTGGTGGTGATAGCAGTGGCGATCGCCGGGTCGACGGCGCGGGCTAGATAGACGAACGTCTCGTCACTGCGCAGCTTCTTCAGCACGGTGGCCCTGTCCGGCTTGTTGTTCAGCCGCAGTGCCACCTCCTTGGCGATGTCTGTCAAACGCTGTTGTGGGTCCGGGGCGTTCGCGTTCTTCTGTTTGGCTTCCGCGAGCTGCTTGTGGATTCTGCGCGGCTGGAAGGTCAGCGCGCGGGCCTCGATGGTGAACGCGAGTTGGTCGTTGTTGCGGTCGATGATGCTGCCGCGCAATGCTTTTTGGACATCGGTCACCTTGAGCTGTCCGGCGGCCTCCGCGCGCAAGCCGGATGCCTGCGGCACCTGCAGATTGAACAGCTGGGCGGCCGCCACCGCGAGCGCCAGGAAGATGACCGCGTTGCCTGTTCTGTGCCGCAACACGAACGACGCACCGCGGGTCCCGAACTCCACCGCCTGGCGGGTACGACGGTCGCGCGCGGAGCGGACCGGCGGGCTAGCGTTTGCCCGCTTATCTTTTTTGGCCGCCGCGGATTTCTTCGGCTTTTTGGCTGAGTTGACACCGCGACGCTGCACCGGCCGGGACGATCGGCTGCCCGACCGGTCTGCGCGGCTCACCGGCCAGCGCCGGGCGTCGTGACGGTCAGGGGGCCGAACTGCTCGCCGATAAGCGGCGCAGCGGGTGGCGCGGCGAGGTGCGGTACGCCCGCGGGGGGTGCGTCGACCGGGGGCGGCGCTGCCGCGGGAGGACTCGCGGGCACGGGAACTGCGGGCACGGGCGCTGCGGGCGCAGGGGCCGCCGCGGGCGGCAACCCCGGTGTCGGCGGCGCGCCCGGTGCAGCCGGTGGTTGGGGTCCTGGTCCCGCAGCCGGCAGTGGGGGCGTGCCAGGTGCCGGGAAGTGCTCGGTGCCCAGCGTGGTGGCGCCGTCAGGGGTGCGGACCATCATGTCGGGTCCGGGCGCCAACGGGACACCCGGCGCGCCGTTGCCCGGCAAGACCCGCGTCGGCACCTCGACCGAGTTCGCCGATGCGGCCGGAGGCGGCGCCGGCTTTTCGTCCGGCAGCTTGGTATTAAGCGGCGGCGGCGGAACCCCTTGGGCGGGCTTGGGGGTGCCGACCACCACCCAGTTCCCCGACGGGTCCTGGATCAAATGCGCGGTATCCCTGGTCGGGATCATCCCCAGGCCGCGGGCGGCCTCGGCCAACGCAGGTGCAGATTCTGCCTCCAGCACATCTCGCTCGAGCGCTTCCTTCTGCTGCTGCAACAAGCGGTTCTGCTGGCGAGCACTGCCAAGCTGGTAGGAACGCTCGGCAGAGGCGGTGGACAGCCATAATGTGAGGCCCAGCCCGGCGCCGAGGGAACCGATCACCAGCACGACGAACGGCACTTTGGCCGCCAACGTACGCGGGCGTAGGTCGATCGATGCCAGCCGGTTGAGCAGACGTTCCCGAAGCGGAGACCGAACAACCTTGGGCGCCTTAGCTTTCCGTGCCTTCGCCCGTGCTTTGGCCTGGCTGGCGTTCTTTGCTCGGGCCGGCCGCTCGACCGGCCGGGAGATTGGAGTGGTCTGCGGCGCCGATCGCGACGTTCGCGGCTCACGGGCCGGCGCTGACGCTTTCCCGGCGCGCGGACGGGCGCGACGGGCAGGGGCCGGATCGGCCCGTCGGCGCCCGGTATTCCGGGAAGCGCCGCTCTGCGCGCGCCGGCGATCGCCGCCGCGCGGCGGTGGCGTTTCACGCTTGGCTTTCATCGGTCTCCCCTCCTCGCTGCCTCATGCCCCGATTGCGCGCGTTGCAAAGCACGCAATCGCACCGCGGCACTCCGCGGGTTCTGCTGGATCTCGGCGTCGTCGGCGCGTTCGGCGCCGCGCGTCAACGAGGTGAATTGCGGTCCGTGCCCGGGGAGTTCGATCGGTAGATCCGGCGGTGTGCTGGAGGTGGCGGCCTGGGCGAACACTCGTTTGACGATGCGGTCCTCGAGCGACTGGTACGCCAGCACTACCATGCGTCCGTTGACGGCCAGGGCGTCCAGCGCGGCGGGCATGGCGTCGCGCAACGCGTCCAGCTCGCCGTTGACCGCAATACGCAGCGCCTGGAATGTCCGCTTGGCCGGGTGTCCGCCAGTACGCCGGGCCGGTGCCGGAACCGCTTGGTAGACAACCTCTACCAGCTCGCCGGTCGAGGTGAACGGCGTGCGCGCCCGGCGGCGGATGATGTGTGTGGCGATGCGGCGGGCGAAGCGCTCTTCGCCGTACCGGCGCAGAATGTCGGTCAGCGCGGCCTCGTCGTAGGTGTTCACGATTTCAGCGGCGGTCAGCGCTGCGGTGGGGTCCATCCGCATGTCCAGCGGCGCGTCGTGGGCGTAGGAGAAACCGCGCTCGATGCGATCGAGCTGCATGGATGAGACGCCGAGATCGAAGAGCACTCCATCCACGGATTCGGTTGCAGTGTAACCGGATTGGGCTAAAGCGTGGGCGATCCCGTCATACCGGGTCTGGATCAGCGTGAGCCGGTCAGCGAAATGCGCCAGCCGGGTGCGGGCAATGTCCAGTGCGGTCGGGTCGCGGTCGATACCGATCAGCCGCAGTCCGGGCAGCTCGGTCAGGAACCGTTCGGCGTGCCCGCCGGCACCGATGGTCGCGTCGACGAGCACCGCCCCTGATCCGTCTGGATGGTGCCGCGTCAGCGCGGGGGTGAGCAGTGCGACGCAGCGGTCGAGCAGCACGGGCACATGACCGAAATCGCCTGTGGCATCAGCCACGACAACACCTCCCCGACGCGTGAACCCGCGGTCGACCCGCTGCGCCCGGCTTCGCTGCACTTGCGATCGCCCGGTTTCCCGGCGGGCGACCTGAGGAGCCGCCCCTGCACCGAGGTCCCTGTCCGACAGCACGAACCTGGCGTTGGGGAAGTACGTCAGGGTCGGTTCGGGCAGAGGCCACGGTGCACGGGCACGCGCCTCAGATAATGTCGCCGAGTGCTTCATCGCTGGCTGCGGAGAAGTTCTCTTCGTGGGTCTGTTGGTATTCCTGCCAGGCCTGCGCATCCCAAATCTCAAGGTAGTCAACCGATCCGATGACCACGCAGTCCTTCGACAGGTTTGCGTAGCGGCGGTGGTCGGCCGACAACGTGATTCGACCTTGCGCGTCGGGATGCTGTTCGTCGGTGGCGGCGGCCAGGTTGCGCAGGAACGCTCTCGCCTCGGGGTTGCTTCTTGATGCCTTGCTGGCCCGGCGGGCGAGTTGCTCGAATTCCGCGCGGGGATAGACAGCCAGGCTGTGGTCTTGGCTCTTGGTGACCATCAGCCCTCCTGCCAGCGCGTCGCGGAACTTGGCGGGCAGCGTCAGCCGCCCTTTGTCGTCGAGCTTGGGCGTGTAGGTGCCGAGAAACATCTGGCCACCTCCACGCCTTTCGACTTCCGCCACCATACCCCATAATCCCCCACTGCGGTCCACCTAACGGCAAGAAGATCACTAGATGGTGTCGTTTCGGCAGGTTCTCGGCCACTCAAGCTCTCGGCGATGCTGGCGCGGCGTTGATGATCGCCAGCTCAAGCCACCCTTTGAGCTGCGGGTTATCGGAAAAGTGGGGCGCAGTGGGTCAACATGAGGGGTTGGTGCCGCGTCACGCCGCCGGGCCGCTGCGTGTCGCACAAACCGGGCTTCCACCCTGCGCACATACACAAAGGGCAGCCCGAAGGCTGCCCTTGCGTCCTTGTTGACGCTATTCCTCGAAGCGGCGGCGGAACCGATCTTCCATCCGGCTGGTGAAAGAACCGCCGGCACCCTTGTTTCGGCGCTGGCGCGCGCCTGCCGAGGGCCCGGGGCGCTCCCCCTTACCAGACAGTCGCGGGCCGGTGATGGCCAACACGACGCCGCCGAACATCACGATGAAGCCGAGCACGGACAGGATCGGAAACGGACCGGCCCAGACGGCCTTAAATGGGATGCCGGAGATCAACATAGCGAGGCCGAGCACAAACAGCGCCGCGCCCTGCAGCCGTCGCCGTGCGGTCGGCGCCCGCAACCCCCCACCACGAACACTGGAGGCGAATTTGGGGTCTTCGGCATAGAGAGCGCTCTCGATCTGGTCGAGCATCCGCTGCTCATGATCGGAGAGTGGCATTCGTCCCTCCTTGCCGAAAAGCTGTACGTAATACCGATAGCACGTGGATGCCCGCTGTGTGAGCAACTAATCAGAATGATACGAGGTCAATCGGCGTCATACCACTGCTTCGCTTGCCGATTGTAACCGCCCCTGCAGGGTGATCTGCGCACCGCCGCCGCGTCCGATAATGGGATGGGAGCATGGCACTGGACGATCGAGGAGGAGACCCGCGACTTGGCGACATTCCTCATCAACCTGCCGCCGCAAGATATGCAACGGCGTCTGGGCGACGCCTTGGGTATTTACGTCGACGCAATGCGTTATCCCCGGGGCACCGAGAATCAGCGCGCCGCCATGTGGCTCGAGCACACCCGGCGACACGGTTGGCAGGCCGTGGCCGCGGTGGAAGTCGACGCGCCGGCCGCAACCACGCCGTCATCTGCCGAACTGAACGACGCACCCCTGCTCGGCGTCGCCTACGGCTACTGTGGCGCACCCGACCAGTGGTGGCAGCAGCAAGTCGTGGCCGGGTTGCAACGCGGCGGCTTCCCCGGCCCGGAGATCGCCAGGCTGATGGCCAGCTACTTCGAGCTGACCGAATTGCATATTCACCCCCGAGCCCAGGGCCGCGGTTTGGGAGAAGCGTTGGCGCGGAGGCTGCTTGCCGACCGCGGCGAGGCCAACGTGCTGCTGTCCACCCCGGAAATCAATGGCGAAGCCAACCGCGCCTGGCGGCTGTACCGGCGGATGGGGTTTATCGACATCATTCGCGGCTACCACTTCACCGGCGACCCACGAGCGTTTGCGATCCTTGGGCGCAAGCTCCCGCTGTAGCCGCACACCGCCGCGACCGGGTCTGGCACGATGACCTAGTGCGTGCCAGCGGTAGCCAGCTCTTCTCCCGGGGGTTCACTGCGCGTCGTCGTCAACGCCTGGCGGCCTTGACGATGCTGTTCCTGGTGATACCGGTGCTCGCCGGATGCGTCCGGATCAAGGCGTCGATCACCATCTCCCCCGACGACCTGGTGTCCGGGGAGATCATCGCGGCGGCCAAACCACGCAACGACAAAGACGCGGGCCCGCAACTGGATCCCAATCTGCCGTTCAGCCAGAAAGTGGCGATCTCAAAGTACGACCGGGACGGCTACGTGGGTTCACAGGCGGTGTTCTCCGACTTGACCTTCTCTGAGCTACCAGAGCTGGCGAATATGAACTCCGACGCCCAGGGCGTGAACCTGTCGCTGCGCAGGGCCGGCGACCTGGTGATCCTGGAGGGACGGGCGGACCTGACCTCGCTGACCGATGCCGACGCGGACGTCGAGCTGACGGTCGCCTTCCCCGGCTCGGTGACGTCAACCAACGGTGACCGCGTGGACCCCGAGACAGTGCAGTGGAAACTCAAGCCCGGCATCGTGAGCCTGATGTCCGCTCAGGCCCGCTACACCGACCCGAGCACCCGCTCGTTTACCGGCGCGGCTCTTTGGCTCGGCCTTTCGTCGGTCGTGGTCGCGGGCGTGGTGGCGCTGCTGGCCTGGTACGGCCGCGACCGCTCGCCGCGGTTCGCGGAGCCCAGCGACCACCAGGCGGACTGACCCGAGTTCGAAAGCGGCAGTTAGCTCGCCGGCGACCAGTGGTCGAGCAGTTCCGTGAACGTCTCGAATGCCGGCGCAGAATTGCCATAAGTGGCCTCGAGATGGATGCTCAGCGGATAGCCCAAGTCGACAACGCCGTCGATTATCCGCTTGTACAGATCGACCATCAGCGTGCGCTTCTGGGCAGGTTCGGTGGTGGCCAGCGTCTTGACGAACGCTTGTTCATCGGCCACGGCGGCATTGCCGGGATCTTGGATCAGCCAGCTGATGAAACCGACCCGGTTCTCCAGCTTGGGTACAAAGCCGAACGACAACAGGATCTCCGGCCTATGGTCGGTCCGCTTGGCGAACTCGGTCAGGAAACCGACGATCGCGTCGGAATACAGCAGCTGGGTCTGAGCGAATGTCGCACCCTGATCGCACTTGAAATTGAACCGGCCCTGTTCCCCCTCCCGGGTGGGAATCAGGATCACGCCGCGGTTGTCCACTAGCTGGCGATAGATCGACAACGCGTCGGTCGGCGCGACGCCGGAGCCCTCGCCGTCGGCCATGGTGCGGGGTACGCCGACGAACACGATCCCGTCGATGCCCGCGCCGACCAGATCGCTGAGCCGCCGGCGCAAGGACTGCTCATCCATGAAAGCGGTGACCTGGCTGCACAATCCGCGCACCCCGGGCAACTCCGGTTTGATGATCGACCAGAAATCCAGCACGTCGAGCTTCGGCTTCATCTCGACGGGCCGGTCATCCTCCTCCTCGATCAACCCCGGCATCATCAGGTGCCCGATCCGACCGTCGAGGCCAAAATCTGCGGACAGCTGCACCACCTTGCGGGCGTCATCGAGTGCCTGCTCCGCACCACGCTCCACGTTCGTCGGTACCAGCTCGACCGCGACGGTGTTCAGGGTCAACGGGTTACTCCTCAATCAAACGACTACTTATTCGCCGGAGTGGACATCAAAGCTGGCCCGCCTAGCGAGCGCGGATCATCCGACAGCATAGGTGCGAGAAAGTGAGGCTGTCGAAGCAACCGCCCGGCGACGATGCGGGCTGAGGCCGCCTAGTCGGGCAAAACCTCCTGGACAGCGCGCCGCCGAATAGACTTGGCGGGCCATGATAGAAGCCGACCAGGAAGGGGCGTCGCGCTGAGCGTAGAAGCAGCGGCAACCGTCGAGTTGGCCGGCGCCGTCACCGACCAGTTGCGCAGGTACCTACGCGACCGCCGCAGTGAGGCCGCCTACATCGGCAGCGACTATGAGCGGTTGACGGCCGGCCTGGAAGAGTTCGTGCTCAGCGGCGGCAAACGGCTGCGCCCCGCCTTCGCCTACTGGGGCTGGCGTTCGGTGTCGAGCAAAGAGGCCGACGCCCAAGTGCTGCTGTTGTTCTCCGCGCTGGAGCTACTGCATGCCTCGGCGCTGGTGCATGACGACGTGATCGACGGCTCCGCGACTCGCCGGGGCCGGCCGACCACGCACGTGCAGTTCGCTGCGTTGCATCGCGACCGGCAGTGGCGCGGGTCGGCCGACCAATTCGGCATTTCGGCGGCCATCCTGCTCGGCGATCTTGCGCTGGCGTGGGCGGACGATATCGTCGCCGGCGTCGAGCTGCCGCTGGATGCGAGCAGCCGGGTGCGGCGAGTCTGGGTCGACATCCGCACCGAGTTACTGGGCGGTCAATACCTCGATATCGTGGCCGAGGCCAGCGCCGCCGAGTCGATCGCATCGGCGATGAACGTCAACACTTTTAAGACCGCGTCATACACGGTGTCGCGTCCATTGCAATTGGGGGTGGCCGCGGCTGCCGACAGACCCGACGTGCATGCCCTTTTCCACGAGGTCGGCACCGATCTAGGCGTCGCATTCCAACTGCGCGACGACGTGTTGGGAGTGTTCGGCGATCCGGCCGTCACCGGCAAGCCCTCCGGAGACGACCTGCGGTCCGGCAAGCGTACGGTGCTGCTGGCAACGGCGGTGGAATTGGCCGACAAGTCAGATCCGGCCGCCGCCAAGCTGTTACGCGCTTCGATCGGTACCGACTTGACCGACGCGCAGGTGAGTGAACTGTGCGGGGTCATCGAGCGGGTCGGCGCATTGGCCGCGGCCGAGGACCAAATCGACACGCTGACCCGGCGGGCGTTGGCCACTCTGGCCGATGCACCTATCCATTCGGCGGCTAAGACCGGGCTGTCCGAGCTTGCCAGATTAGCCGCTAACCGGTCCGCGTAACACAGATGTCCACGCGTGCGTCCACACCGACTGCCGGCTCGGCTACCGAGCAGCCGCAACACTTTTCACGATTGCGGGAATTCATTGCCACAGCCGAGGGCCGACCGGCATTGCTGGGCTGCCTGGGCGCGGTGCTGATCACCGTGGGTGGGCTCGGCGCGGGCAGCACGAAACAACATGACCCGCTGCTGGAGTCGCTGCACCTGTCCTGGATGCGCTACGGCCACGGGCTGGTGCTGTCATCGGTATTGCTGTGGGTGGGTGTCGCGTTGATGCTGACCGCGTGGCTGTGGCTGGGCCGACGTGTTCTGGCCGGCAGTGCAAGCGAATACACCATGGTGGCCACTACCGGCTTCTGGCTGGCACCGCTACTGCTGTCGGTGCCGGTCTTCAGCCGCGACACCTACTCGTATCTGGCCCAGGGCGCACTGCTGCGCGACGGCCTCGACCCATATGCAGTCGGCCCGATTGAGAATCCGAATCCGTTGCTGGACAACGTGAGTCCCATCTGGACGATCACCACCGCGCCCTACGGTCCGGCATTCATCATGATTGCCAGGCTGGTCACGACGCTGGTGGGCAATCATGTGATCGCCGGAACCATGTTGCTGCGCCTGTGCATGCTGCCCGGACTGGCGTTGCTGATCTGGGCGACACCCCGGCTGGCCCGTCATCTGTGCGCCGACGCGCCCATCGCGCTGTGGATTTGTGTGCTCAACCCGCTGGTGATCATTCATTTGATGGGCGGAGTGCACAACGAGATGTTGATGGTGGGCCTGATGACCGCCGGCATCGCGCTGACCTTCGAGCGTCATCACCTAGCGGGCATCACGCTGGTCGCCGTCGCGGTTGCGGTCAAGGCCACGGCCGGCATCGCGCTGCCGTTTTTGGTCTGGGTCTGGATGCGCCATCTGCGCGAGCGGCACGGATACCGGCCGTTGCGGGCCTTCGCAACGGCAGGCGGGGTGTCTGTGCTGATCTTCGTCGCCGTGTTCGCGGTGTTATCCGGAGTGGCCGGAGTGGGGCTGGGCTGGCTGACGGCGTTGGCCGGCTCGGTGAAGATCATCAACTGGCTGACCATCCCGACGGCGGCCGCCAACCTTATCCATACCGTCGGCGGATTGTTCTTTCCGGTGAATTTCTATGGCGTGCTGCAGGTCACGCGGCTCATCGGGATCGCGATCATCGCGGTGTCGCTGCCGCTGCTGTGGTGGCGATTCCGGCACGACGACCGCCAAGCGCTCACCGGGATCGGCTGGGCCATGGTCGTGGTCGTGTTGTTCGTACCCGGCGCGCTGCCGTGGTACTACACCTGGCCGCTGGCGGTGGTGGCCCCGCTGGCCCAGTCGCGGTCGGCAGTCGCGGCGATAGCCGGATTCTCCACCTGGATCATGGTCATCTTCAAACCCGATGGTGCCCATGGGATGTACTCGTGGATCCACGTCTTGGTGGCGACGGCGTGCGCCATGATCGCCTGGTACACGTTGTCCCGTGCGCCGGAGCCGGTCGGCTCAGCTGACTAAAGCCACCCAGCCCGCGTGAAGCCTGCGTCAGTACGCCATGGCCTGCGCGCGGCGCAGCACTTCGCGCGCCTGGTGGGCGTGTAGCGCGTCGATCGGGCGGGCGTTGCAGATGGCGTCCCGCGTTCCGTCCCGCGTGACGGTCAGCGACGGGTCAGGGGTGAACAGCCAGCGCACGATCTCGGTGTCGCGGTAGCCGCCGTCGTGCAGAACCATCAGCAACCCCGGCAGGCTCTTGACCACCTCGCCGGAATCGGTGAACAAGATCCGCGGCACTAACACGTCACCGGCACGCCGTACCGCCAGCAGATGACCTTCCCGCAGGTGCTGGTGCACCTTGGTGACCGGTACGCCGAGCAACTCGGCGACGCCGGGAAGATCGTAGGTGGGTTCGTCGGGGTCCAGAACGTCGTCGCCGGCCGGAATCCTGCTCACCGACTCAGAGTAGGCCGGGCCTGCCTATTCCGGTACGCGATGAAGAGATTTCAGGCGGACTCCGTGCTGCCACCTACGATGAACCCCGTGGCTGCAGCGGCGAGGCACGATCCTCTCGAGGGCTCGCTGCTGGACGGGCGATATCGCGTTGCGACCAAGATTGCCACCGGCGGCACCTCGACGGTGTACCGCGGCCTCGACACCCGTTTGGACCGGCCGGTCGCGCTGAAGGTGATGGATTCTCGATACGCCGGCGACCAACAATTCCTCACCCGCTTCCAGCTCGAGGCCCGCACGGTCGCCCGACTCAAAGACCCCGGGCTCGTCGCGGTCTACGACCAGGGCCTGGACGCCCGTCACCCGTTCCTGGTGATGGAACTCGTCGAGGGCGGCACGCTGCGCGAGTTGCTGTCCGAGCGTGGTCCAATGCCACCGCATGCGGTCGCCGCGGTGCTTCACCCGGTGCTGGGCGGGCTGGCCGCCGCACATCACGCCGGCCTGGTGCACCGCGACGTCAAACCCGAAAACGTGTTGATCTCCGACCAGGGCGACGTCAAAATCGTCGACTTCGGGTTGGTGCGGGCGGTCGCCGCAGCCGGAATCACTTCCACCAGCGTCATTCTCGGCACCGCCGCCTACCTATCCCCCGAGCAAGTCCGGGACGGAAACGCCAGCCCGCGCAGCGACGTCTATGCCGTGGGGATTGTGGCCTACGAGCTGCTGACCGGACAGACGCCGTTTTCCGGCGACTCGGCATTGTCGGTCGCATACCAACGCCTTGATACCGACGTGCCCGTTCCCAGCACGGTGATCGACGGCGTTCCCGAACAATTCGACGAGCTGGTCGGTCGCGCGACGGCGCGTGACTCCGCCGCCCGCTACGCAGACGCGCAAGAAATGGGCGCCGAACTGCAAGCGATCGTCGACGAGTTGGCGCTACCGGAATTTCGGGTGCCCGCGCCGCGCAACTCCGCACAACACCGCTCGGCCGCGCTGCATCACAGCCAGATCGACCAACACCAGACCACGGAGCCGCAACAGCCGCCAGCCCAGCGGCCGCCGGTGCACCACCCCACTCGTCAGCTGACCCGGGGACCTCAGGACTGGCCGGCTGAACCCGACGCGCGGACCGATAACGAATACCACGAGCTATCAGGCCAATTCGCCGGGATCGACCTGATCGAGTTCGCACTCGAGCGCCAGCATGCCCGACGAATGGTGCTGATCTGGGTTGCGGTCGTGTTGTCGGTCACCGGGATGATTGCCGCCGCGGCATGGACGATCGGCAGCAACCTGAGCGGATTGCTCTAGCTGCCGTCGCGCCGAATCTTGTTCAGTCGCGCAACATTTCGGCGACCAGGAACGCCAGTTCCAAGGACTGCTGAGTGTTCAGCCTGGGGTCGCACGCGGTTTCGTACCGGCCGCTGAGATCGGTTTCCGAAATGTCTTGAGCGCCACCCAGACACTCTGTGACGTTCTCTCCGGTGATCTCGACGTGGATGCCCCCGGGGTAGGTGCCCAGCGCCCGGTGCACCTCGAAGAACCCCTGCACCTCGTCGACAATGCGGTCGAAATGCCGCGTCTTGTACCCGGTGGATGACTCGTGGGTGTTGCCGTGCATGGGATCGCACTGCCAGATCACCTGATGACCGGTGGCTTGCACCTTCTCGATGATCTGCGGCAACAGGTCGCGCACCTTGTTGTTGCCCAGCCGGCTCACCAGCGTCAACCGCCCCGGCTTGTTGTGCGCGTCAAGGCGCTCGACGTATTCGACGGCTTGCTCGGGCGTCGTTGTTGGCCCGATCTTGACGCCGATCGGGTTCGCGATCACCTCGGCCAGCGCGATGTGCGCGCCGTCGAGTTGCCGGGTCCGGTCGCCGATCCAAAGGTAGTGCGCCGACAAGTCATACAGTTGGGCCTTGCCGTCCTCCTGCTGCGACAGCCGTAGCATTGCTCGCTCGTAGTCGAGCACCAAAGCTTCATGGCTGGCGTAGATTTCGGCGGTCTGCAGGTTGCGATCGGCCACCCCGCAGGCGCTCATGAATTTCAGGCCCCGGTCGATCTCGCTGGCCAGCGCCTCGTAACGCGCGCCGGCCGGCGAGGTCCGGACGAATTCCCGGTTCCAGTCGTGCACCAGATGCAGCGACGCCAGTCCCGACGATGTCAGGGCGCGTACCAGGTTCATCGCCGCACCGGCGTTGGCGTAAGCCCGTACCAACCGCGACGGGTCGTGCTCACGCGCCGCGGCGTCCGGGGCGAATCCGTTGACCATGTCGCCGCGGTAGGAGCGCAATCCGAGCGCATCGAGGTCAGACGACCGGGGCTTGGAGTACTGCCCGGCGATGCGGGCCAACTTGACCACCGGCACGCTGGCGCCATAGGTCAACACCACCGCCATCTGCAGCAAGGTGCGGATATTGCCCCTGATGTGCGGTTCGGTGTTGTCGACGAATGTCTCCGCACAGTCGCCGCCCTGCAACAGGAACGCCTCACCCCTGGCAACCTGGGCCAGCATGTCCTGTAGCCGCACGACCTCCGACGGCACCGTCACAGGGGGAACACTCTCCAGGACCGTTCGTATCGGCTCAACCTGCTCGGGCGTCCAACTCGGCTGCTGTGCGGCGGGCTTGGCCAGCGCGGCGTCCAGCCGGGCCCGCAAATCCGCCGGCAGCGGAGGCAGCGGCGGCAGCTGCTCGATCGGTACGTCAACGGTCCAGTTCACCCGTCTATGGTAACTGGGCGCTGCGGCCTCTCAATCAGCCAGCGATCAGGGCGAACGCTGATCGGCCTTACCTCATCGGCCGACTCGC